>JALZCF010000132.1 GCA_030863245.1 Chloroflexota bacterium | reverse complement strand
GGTGTGAGGATGTAGGAGTGATAGCGTGAAACAGCACGGCGTTATCCTTGTCGTGATTCATCCTTCATCCTTCATCCTTCATCCTTGTGTTATGTTCCATCGGCTTGTTAGGAGCCAGCGGAAGCTGGGGAAGTGGAGTCTTACGTTGACATCCGGCAGGAGCTGGGAGGCGATCTGTTCGATCTCGGCTGGACGGTAGGAGCGGTGGAAGGAGGTGGTGCTGTCGGCTTGGGTGATGGGCGAGCGGACGAGGAGTGGCTCGACGAGCCCCTTGTAGAGGTAGTAGGGGAGGGGGTGGCGCCACAGGTCGCTCATCACGATGCCGCGCCGTGCGACGCGGCGGCATTCAGTGAGCAACTGAAGGAGCCGTGCTTTATCGAAGTGGTGGAGGAAGAGGGAGGAGGTGACATAATCCACGCTCCCGTCCGCGAACGGTAGATGGAGGGCATCGCCTGCGACGAGGTGAACGTGGGGCGTGCTCATAGCGGTATTCCATTGGTGCGCGTAGGTCAGGTGACGGGGGGTGAGATCGAGCGCGAAAACGCGCACCGTCCGATACCTCCGCATCGCCCACCGTGCGAGTGCCTGTGCGATCTGACCACTTCCCGTACCTAGGTCCAACACCGCTGCCGGTTCCGGCGTCTCCAACAGCCACTTCTGGAGTGGCCCTAACGTGACATGAACCCCAAAAAGCAACCGGTTCAACCGCCGCAAGTCATCCAGCGAGCGCCGCGCCTCCTCGTCGCTCCCGCTTCCCATATCCAGAAGCTCGGGCTTGTCCACACGGGGGGTTAAGAGGATATTGTTAATAGTTCCTGTGAGTGTTGTGCGAATCTGTGTCATTCTTGACGGGCGACTCATCTTCGATGAGAGATTAGTTCAGGTCTCGTGATCAGCAAGCATCGTACCGCGTGTGGGGATGAAAATGGAGATTATGGCTAGATAAGGAATAGGGAGCCCGCTTCTTGGAGTAGGCTCCCTGCTGTAGGTGTTAGCTAGTTTGACGATGGTTGACCAGTTGCTACTGCGCAGGTCCCTCGTGGATGATGTCCGGGTTGGGCTCGCCCTCGACGATGAGATAGGCTTTGAGACCCTTGACGAGGCGACCGAGCGCATGGTCGACCAGGACATAGGTGCCCGGGTGGTCAACCGTGAACTCGACGACGGTGGCGCCCCCAGGTGGGACGACGGTGGTTTGGACGTCGGTCAGCGGCGGGCTGGTAATGGAAGCCTGGTCGTAGACCCGATCGAAGATCTCGCCGATGACGTGGAAGCCGCTGGTCAGGTTGGGACCACCGACGCCCATATAGATGCGTACCGTCTCGCCCACCTCGGCACGCATGGCCAATTCTTCGGTCAGCGCTTCCGTGGAGCCGTTGAAGACCAGGTAGTTGGGCTTCTCGTCGAGCATGGCGTCGACGTCGAAGTCAAGGTGACCCGTGTCGCCGGGCCGACCGGTCGTGTAGAGCTCGCCCTGCATGACGTAGAACTCGCGGTCGACCGGCGGCAGGCCGCCTTCCGGCTCGACGACGATCAGGCCGTACATGCCGTTGGCGATGTGGTGCGGCACCATCGGCGTGGCGCAGTGGTAGACGTAGACGCCGGGGTTGAGCGCCTGGAAGGTAAAGACTTTCTCTTCGCCTGGTGCGGCCTGCGTGATACTCCCACCGCCATGGTGGCCCGTCACGGCATGCAGGTCGATCGAGTGAGCAAAGGCACTATCCTCACGATTCTTCATCGACAGTTCTACCGTATCGCCGACCCGTACGCGCAGCATGGGGCCGGGCACGATACCGTTGAAGGTCCAGTACTCATAGGTTGTGCCATCTGCCAGCTCGCCCACCAACTCGATCGTTTCCAGTTCCACCTGGACCGTCCGCGGTGCACGCTCGCCAATCGGTGCCGGCACGTCGTTGGGATCGGCCGCGATCACAGGTGCTCCCTCGACCGCCGCTGCGTGGGTGACGGGGGCCGCTTCCACCTTCGTTTCGCTAGGCGTGCTCGCTGCAGCCGCTGTCGCTTCGCCCTCGACGATCAGCTTTCCGACCATGCCGGCCTGTTTGTGGCCAGGTACCGAACAGATGTACTCGAACGTCCCATCCTGATCGGCAATGAACGTAATGGTCTCGCTCGTGCCTTTCTCCATAAACTGCGCCGTCGCGACGCCGAACGCATCAATCATCAGGTCGTGCTGCACCCCATCGCCGTTGACCAGCGTGATCTCGACTTCCGCACCGGCTGGCACCTTCAACTCCGGGTTGATGACGCCGTCGATCTCGCCGCCAACGCCCTTGAAGGCCATGCCGTGCTCCATGGTCGTTTCCAACGTGAACTGTACGGTTTGCTCTGCGGCCTGTGGCGCATCCGCCTCGCTGGTATCGGTGCTATCAGATGCGAGGGCTTGCTGGCCCTTTGATACGCCAGCTTCCGGAAGCTCTGAATTCGCGGGCTCCGCACGCTCTTCGGCATCAAATGCCACACCCAATTCCCGTGTGACCCCGTTCCCCAATATCGGGTTAACCCCTCGCCGGGCTTCGCTACCGCATGCACTTACCAGGGCCATTACCAACGTCAACAGAGTAATCAACAGCATCGTTTTACGAGTCATCATCCTCGCTCCTTACGTGAAATGGAATTTATCATCTTGCCCTTACTGTACCCGACGGTACCTTGAAGGAATGGGACCTAGGTCTCACTATTAGGGCTTACGAACGGAGTGATGACATACGTCGTGGTAGAGGGATGACATATGTCACTCCCTCTATTTGGGCCATGGAACAGGTATCTGTTCGGATCGATGGGGCAGGATGATGAGAAGGATGTTGCCGAGCCAGAAGAGACCTCCCGCAGTGACGGGAAAGGTGGCGAGGCGCGTCCACTCTGGGTTGCCTAGCGCGAGCCCGAGAGTGGTCGTGGCGATTCCGACCATCCATAGGGCGAAGCCGGCCATTGCCAGGTGTGGGTGGTACAGATCTTCCAGCCGTGGGGTTGGCTGCTGCCCGGCGATGGGGGCGTAGCGGTGCAGCCAGAGCAGGAAGCTGACGACCTTGTAGAAGAAGCCCTGCACCGCGGTTCCTAACCAGCCGGCGAGGAACAACCAGCCGGCGACGATCCACCCCGGTGAGCCGGGAGGCTTTCCGATGTTGGCTAGCATTACCAGTAACCCCACCACACCGAAGAGGAGCGCGCCCTTCATGAAGGGCGCGTGGACGTCAAAGAGACGGCGACGGCGGTGGCGGTAGAGGGTCACGAGTTGCCAGAGCAGGCAGCCAGCACCCCCAGCGATCAGGACGAGCATGACTAATGCGAGCCCATCCGGTAGCTCCCATCCCCATACCACGGCCAGCCCTCCGATTCCGCTGCTGAGCAGGCCGAGCTGAGCGCGAAGTAGGTGGTGGTCGAGCAGATCCTCCGTGAGCGTAAACATGGCGACGAGCTTGGGTGCTACACCTGCCAGTGTGAGCGAGAGCCATCCCCCGATCATCAGAACGGCGTGGGCGGCGAGCACCGGTAGCAACGCACGTCCGAGGAAACCTGTTCCCTTGTTAGACGAGAGCAGGACACCAAGTGACACGGCAATGAGGAGAAAGAGAGCTGCAAAACCGATGTGCCATGCCACCACGTCACGCCTAGATGCCGCCAGCAGCGTGCGCCAGACAATGGCCATAAAGGCGCTCACGCCGACGAAGAGGGTGAGGCCGGAGAGCGCGACCAGCGTTGTCCAGATCCGTGTGCCGGAAGAAGTGGACCGCCCACTCCTCCGGGCCATGCTGCGTGGCCCAGCCCTCGAAGCCCTGCTTGCCCAATAGAGCATAGAGGGGGAGCGGGTCGAAGGTGTTGACGAGAACCCATTGTTGCCCAACCGGCACGGCCCGAGCGACATCCAAGATCGCTTGGAGGACCGGCTCTCCGGCCTGTTGCTACTCCCGAACGTCCAAGAGCGTGGCGACCGGTGCATCCAGCCACGCGGGAGCGGCAGAGACTGTCGGCTTCCCGTCTTCTGCGCTCTTGAACGATGCATTGGGAGCAGGTTGGTCTGCTGCTTGGCAGAGTACAGCAACCAATTCGTCCACGTCGAGGCCGGCAATTCCTGCTGCCTGTCCCACCGTGGTCAAGGGGGTGAGGGCGCGGCGCAGCAGGGGGTTGCGTAGCCGCTCGAAGTGCGGACTCTGGTCAATCATCACCTCTATTAGGGCAGGGTAGGCGCGAAAAAGATGGCTGAGGCGGGTATCACGCGTAATTGCATCGTCCATGCTATGCCCTCCAACCCAGTTGTTGGCGCGCGCTCGCACTCATCTTCTCTGGGTGCCAGCGCGGCTCCCAAACAAGTTGGACATCTACCTACTCGATGCCCATACAGAAGTGGCGGATGGCCTGCTCGGCACTCGCGACGATGGTATTGTGGAGCGGGCAACCGGGAGTCGTAAGCGTCATCTGTACGCGGGCCGCCTCGTCCTGCACGGTCACATCGTAGACCAGACCCAAATCGACAATATTCACCCCAAGTTCGGGATCGATGACATGACGCAAAGCATTATGGACGCTTTCCGAGCTATCCATAAGCGGTACCTCCTTGATATCGGACGGCGCGCATGACGCATCGTCCTGTTCCTTCTCTTGAAACCATTGTACCGGTTCCTGCACCACGATGATGGGACCTAGGTCGCATACGCTTGCACAGTCATAGGACTGCAGTCAATGGCAGGTCCCTTCTTCGCTAGATCACGAAGTTGCCGTTATAGAGCGTATTGTTCCTTTGGCACCTTTGCATTACCATGTAGACGCCGAGCCACCATTCGTTGACCCGAGGGTATGGCTGCCGATCGTGTCTGAGTGACAGGAAGAATTTGCGCAAGTTCAAGCTCTCAAATACTATCTTGCGCGCTCGATTGCGGCCCATCGCAAGTCGTACTCCCATATGCTCTTGAAAGACTGACATCCACTTGCTACCTTTTACTACCTTGTGTCAGCGGATGGCCGTTGGCTTGGATAGACAGCCAGATAACAGCACCTTCTCGATTCTTGGTAAAGAGAGACACTTGATGCACCTCCTACTGATTTCGTTGCAGAGATTCGTTGGCCCCCTCCGTCGACTTCGCGCAGTTTGGCAACAATCAATTCTCTTCTTCCTGTTGCCCATGCTATTGCTGAGCCTGTTGCTCTGGCAAGGCGCGACTTCCTTCTCCCTTTACGCACAAGGAGTGGAAACCTGCGAGATCATGCCGTTGGGAGACTCGATAACGAAAGGGGTATACGGCAATGGAGAACCTCCGGATGATCTTACCGTTGGCTACCGCCAACCACTCTATTTAATGCTGACCTCCACAGGATACAATGTGAATTTCGTCGGCAGCTTACAGGCTGGTTCGGAGGCCACACCCGATTTTGATGAGGATCACGAGGGACACCCTGGGGTGACGGATGATTACGTGGCTGAACATGTCTACGAGTGGTTAGTTACTAACCCTGCAGATATTGTACTCCTCCACATCGGTACCAATGGTCTTAGTGCTTCTGCTGATGACGTTGAAGATATTCTGGATGAGATCGACCGTTACAGCGAGGACATCGTTGTCGTTTTAGCACGCATCATCAATAGGGTTTCCTATAGTTCGGTCACGACGCAGTTTAACAACAACGTCGAGAAAATGGCCCAAGAGCGCAAAGATGAGGGGGACAAGATTGTCCTGGTCGATATGGAAGATGGAGCGGGCATCATCTATGCCCTCTACCCGGAGGGCGATATGGCTGGTAATATGCATCCCTATGCGACTGGCTATGACAAGATGGCTGACGTCTGGTTTGATGCACTCGTAAATGCGGACCTGACATCTGCGGTGCTGTCCGACTGTCAGAATGCTGTCTCGGTCACCGAGACACCCCAGATCACTCCAACTGGGACAGTAACCCCGACGGCTACCATAACCACAACTGCAACCCTAATACCCACGGCCACTACGACCTTCACACCGACATCTACATCAACGACAACGCCGACTGCAACCGGGACGTCAACGTCAACTGCGACGCCCACCGCAACCGCCACTCGCACCAGCACGCCAACCCACACGGCGACTGGCACGGCGACGCCTACGCCTACTGCGACGGTAACCAATACGCCAAGCGCGACTGCCACAGGGACGCAAACGGCAACTGCCACCGCGACAGCGACGGCCACCGTGACGCCGACTGGCACGTCAACCGCGACGGCGACGCCTACCCAGGTGACACCTCAAGGCCCCATTTACCTGCCGGTCGTTTTTAGTCCGCTGCTTGTCAACAACGGTGGGTTCGAGACAGGCGACTTCACTGGTTGGGTGACTGTTCCGGGTAGTGGTGGCTTCCAATTGGATGTCGTCGAGATCGGAAACGACTTTGCGGCTCTCCTTGGTAATCCAAGTGCCGACTGTGCGGGCGGGGCACCACGCAATGGGTCAGTAGGCTTCTACCAGAATGTGAGGATTCCCAGCACCGCCAATCCGATCCTCTCCTTCGACTATCTGGTGCGCTCGCAGGACGTCAGCCTCTTCGAGTCTCTCAACGTCTACATCCGCAATACGGCCGGGGAGCCGATCGAAGAGGTGTTGAGCGTGGGCAATCCGGGCGTGGCCACGATGTGTAGTGGACCAGCGTGGGACTCCGGATGGCGGGTGGAGACGCACTCCCTCGCGGCCTACCGCGGGCAGGTTGTGCAGTTGTACTTCGAACTCCGCTCCACGGATGACACGGCCTTCTTCAACACCTGGGCCTACGTTGACGACGTAGAGATCACGAGGTAGCGGGGAGCCAGGTGGTTAGCAATCAGTGGTCAGTGACCGCTGGTCAGTCATTGGGGGTCGGTCGTCGATGGTTGGTCCATGGGCCGGGGCTCATTGCGATAGAGGAGCCAAAGTGCTAGCAGGGTGAGTGCGAGTGCCCACAGTTGTGCCACGCGCACGCCGCCTGTTAGCACAGCGGGGTCGCCACGGAAGCCCTCGACGAGGAGGCGTGCTGCACCGAGTAGGGCTAGGCCGACCAGGGAGATCCAACCAGGGTAGGGGGCGCGGGGCCAGAGCGCGGAGAGGGCGAGCAGGATGACGCCGCCAGCCATCAGTTCATAGAGTTGCACCGGGTGGCGGAAGGTGCCCCAAAGGTAGACGGCCCAAGGTATCGTCGTGGGCTGCCCATACGCGTCGCCGCTCAGGAAGGCGCTGAGCGCTGCCATAGCCCAGAAGGCGGCGAGAGCCGGCACCAGCGCATCCGCCACGTCGGGGAGCGGGGCGCCTTGGCGCTGCAGGTAGAGATAGGCTGCCAACGCGGCGATGAGCATCCCCTCCGGCCAGGCCATTCCCTGTACTGTGAGCGAGAACAGGGCCGCGGGCTGTTGCCAGTAACTCTCGAAGTGCTGGAGCGCGAAGGCGAGTCGCGCCCCGAGTAGGCCTGCTAGTAGCGCCACCAGGCCCGCGTTCGACATCAGATCCTCCCGCAGACCCCGTCGCCGGGCAAAATCATCCGCAATCCAGATCGCCAGCGCAAAGCCTACCAGCAGCACCAGACCACGTGTCTGGAAGGCAAGTCCGCCCACATTCAACACTGGCAACATGGTCATGGTCCCCCTACCAGCGATTCGATCCGGCTCTGTAGGTGCGCTTCCGTCATCGGCCCGCCGATCGTGACCTCCTGGATCCGCCCTGAACGGTCGATAAAGAAGGTTGTGGGCATGGCGCCGATGCGGTAGGCATCGGCCGCTACGTCCTCCGGATCGAGCAGCACCGGCGCCGTCACGCCTGTCTGCTCCACGAAGCCGCGCACCGCGCCCTCGCGCTCTGCCCGATTGACTAGGAGCACGACGAGTCCCTCCTCTGCATACGCGTCCGCTACCTGCTGGATTGCAGGCATCTCAGCGCGGCACGGAGCGCACCATGTCGCCCAGAAGTTCAGCAACACTCCCTGTCCCCGGTAGTCGGCGAGCCTCACCTCCTCGCCGCTCAGGCTTCTCAATATGAAATCGGGGGCAATAAACCCCGCCCGCGGCGCATGGCCCTGCAGGCTCGTCGCGTCGGGCACGCGGCTCAGGGCGATCCACGCCACTCCCAGGACGATCACGACCGCCATCCACCCTAACCAGCGATTCGCTCTTCCAAACATCGCACATCTCCATAAAGTAAATCCATCACCATCTTCATGCTACACCTGTACCTTCGTCAGAGCGGCAACGCGGCTTACAAAAAGACGAACGTCTACATCATCCTTTGCTTGCTACGTGACGGTATACCTCCAATGTCTCCCGTGCCGCCCGCTCCCATGAAAACTTCGCGGCCTGTTTCAGGCCGCGCTCCTGCAACTCCCTCTGGAGAGCGGGCTCGGCAAGCACACGGCGGAGAGCCGCGGTAAGAGCAGCGGTGTCGGTGGGTGCGACAAGGAGGCCGGCGTCACCGATGACCTCAGGTAGGCTGCTGGTGTTGCTGGCGACGACGGGGGTGCCACAGGCCATCGCCTCTAGTGGCGGGAGGCCGAAGCCCTCGTAGACGCTGGGGAATGCGAAGACGGTCGCCAGCTGGTAGACAGCGGGAAGATCGTCTTCTGTCACAAAGCCGGGAAAGATAACTTCCGACTCCAGGCCGCTCCGAGATAGTTTCTCGAAAAACGGCTCATAGAGCCATCCTTTTTTGCCCACCAAGACCAGCTTCAGTGCGGGAAACTCCTCTTTTAGCGCACCGAACGCGTCGAGAAGCGTAGAGAGGTTCTTACGAGGCTCAATCGTGCTAACATGGAGGATGAATTGCTCTGGCAAGCCGTATCGTTGTCGCACAGCCTCTAGGGTGTTGGGGTCCGTAGTAGGGTGGTAGCGTGGATCGGCAGCCTCATAGATCACCGTCATCTTCGCGGGATCGATGCTGTAGATCCGCTCGGCATCCCGCTTCGAGTGTTCCGACACCGTGATAATATGGTCGGCGGCGCGGAGGAAACGGTGCATCATCAGCCTAAGGAAGGTGTGGTTGTAGAACTTGTGATGCTCTGGGTAAATCTTGAAGATCAGGTCGTGGAGGGTGAGGACGGAACGCGACCGGATATGGGGCAGCAGGTGCTCCGTCGCGTGGACGATCTCGGGGTAACCGTAAAAGCGATCGAAGGGGATCCGTGCAAATTGCGACACCATTGCTGCAAGCCGCCATGGTTTGTAGCCCAGGTTGCTGCAAAATCTCGGTAGTTCTGCTATCACACCGTTTGGTTCGGCATGTTCCGCTTCTGTATAGTACACGCGAAGCTGAACAGTAGGATCCGCGATCGCATTCAGCGCGCTAACGAGTTCCTGAGCATAGCGCCCAAGGCCGGCGCGACGATGAACGGCAGCGGAGACATCGATAGTTACTTCCATACAGATGCGATCCTTTAGTCCCTAAGGTCACGCGGGCTGAGCAACATCGCTCGTGGTATGGATCGCTTATCAAATACGAATTCCCGACCCGTACCATCCTCGCCCGCTGCTGTTAACAATCTTCACATCTTCGAAACTGGCTGTGTGAAACCATTCGACTAGCTCATCGTGGGTTAAATAGTAAGTTACCGGAACACCAATACGATCTTGAGCCTCTTTCACCTTCCAGATGAAGGGGAGCCGTGCCACTTCCAGCAATTGCTTGGGCAACCTGTCTTCAAACCCTGTAGCCGCTAACACCCGTGCTGGAGTATAGATGCTCCCCTCCAGTGCCACAGCCAGCGCCGCACTCAGTGCGAAGCAGACTTCAGGTTCGAGACGCGATCCAATACCACGCAGGGAGGTCAAATGGGAAAGTTGGTATGTCATATTCATCTGGGCCAAGCCATACACCCAAATCATCATACGACCCCCAGGCTTTAGTACAGGAACGAGGTGCTCAAATCCCTTACCTGGCTCAGGAAGATGATGGAGCACACCCGTGCTGAACACGAAATCCAGAGAGCCAGGGCGAATGGGGAGGTTATACAAAGAGGCCTGAACGATGTGGACCCGATCCAGGTTCGAGGTGTTACGAAAGGCCACATTCACGCCTTCGCTCAGATCGATGCCGATGACTTCTGCGCCCTGATTCGCTACGTGCCAGCTATATCGCCCCTCACCGCAACCGGCATCAAGTCCAACCTTCCTAGCAAAAGTTGCCGGCTCAGCCTGGATACGTAAGGCAAAAGAAGAACTCCAGTACTCCCTTAGCTCTGGCGTGATATCTGTTACCAAACGGGGATGCAGGAAACTGTAAAAGCGCAAGGTTCGGGATACAAGGGAATCATTAGTCTTTCCGTTCGACCGGTGCTCATCCACGGTTGAACTGCTCGAAAGGTCGGGATAACGCTGGAAGAACTCTTCGTGATATCGTCTCAAGTTGGCACGAAGGGTGTCCGGCAACATTCTCGGGACGCCCCCGATAACGGGAAAGCTGCGCTGACACGAACAATGTAGAACACCTTCAAGAATCTCATCACCCGTGGAACGGAACGGTTGGAGGTCAAGGGGATATGAACCGCACTCCGGACAGGCAAGATATTGTAGTAGTTTAGTTCTCATGGGTTAACCTCTAAGGGATATCTACCAAGTGGAGGGTCTTACAGCAACAACAAGAAGACGTGGTGTGGTACGATCTGGGATGCCATGTAGTGATTATATGACTTCTAACCAGGTTGTCTACTGGGCTTCGCCTTGTGCGGAGCGATTGAGTAATGTATCCTCTCCAGTAATACACTCATGGTTGGCGCTGCGTGATCTCGGCCTGGATCTCGCGTTGCTCGGGAGTCCAGAAGGTTTTGATATAGGCCAGGATTGCTTCCATCTCCTCGCGCGTCAGCTCTTCTTCGAAGGCGGGCATACGCGAGTTCGGCATCTGTCCTCCCTCCGCAATGATCTGCAACAATAGTTGGTCCGGGTGGTGCCAAGTGTGGCCGCTCCCGTCGTGAGGTGGAGCAGGGAAACTGCCGGATGCATCGGGATTCTGCCACTCCGGCTCTCCCTCTCCCTCTAGTCCATGGCAAGAGGCGCAGTTCGACTCGTAGAGCGTTTTGCCCTGTGCGAGTTGCTCTGTGGTCACTGTCTCCGCTGCCTGATTCCCGCTGCAAGCGACAAGAAGAAGTGCTACGAGCAATCCGAGGATCGAGCGCGGTCCGGGTCCCCGTTGCAGATTAACCATTACTCCTAACTGACCCATCTACTATCCATAACCTTTCGATCTGGAGACATTATGAACATCCTGCGTACACCCGATGAGCGCTTCGAGAACTTGCCTGGCTATCCCTTTGCCCCCCACTACCTGGAGGTAGACGGCCTGCGCATCCACTACGTAGATGAGGGGAGACACGAGGGCGAGATCATACTCATGCTCCACGGTGAGCCAAGTTGGTCCTACCTCTACCGCAAGATGATCCCGATCTTCACAGAGGCGGGCTGTCGTGCCATCGCGCCCGATCTCGTCGGCTTTGGTAAGTCGGACAAGCTCGCCGACAGGGAGGATTACACCTACCAGCGCTATGTGGATTGGATGTGGGGATGGATGGTAGCACTCGACCTGCGAGATGTCACGTTGATCTGCCAGGATTGGGGCTCGCTGATCGGCCTGCGGCTGGTGGCGGAGCATCCGGAGCGGTTCGCACGCGTGGTACTTGCGAATGGTGGCCTCCCGACAGGGAGAGAGAAGATGCCAAGAGCCTTCGGAGTGTGGCAGACCTTCTCACAGAGGGTGCCGCGTCTGCCTATCGGACGCATCATCCAACAGGGCACCCAAACGAAACTACCAAAGGAAGTCATTGCCGCTTACGAGGCTCCATTCCCGGACGAATCCTACAAAGCGGCCGCGCGCGTGATGCCCACGCTCGTGCCCATGTCCCGAGACGACCCGGCCGCTGATGCCAACCGTAGGGCTTGGAAATCGCTCAGAACTTTCGACAAACCTTTTCTCACTACATTCAGCGACAGCGATCCCATCACACTCGGTGGCGACAAGCCCTTCCGCAAGCACGTGCCAGGAGCACAGGGCCAACCCCACATGACGATCGAGGGTGCGGGCCACTTCAGAGGCTACGAGAGCTACTCCCCTCCCAGCGTCACGCGGCTGCCAACTCCGTGCGACGCAACAACTGCGCATTGATGGCGACGATGACGGTGCTAAGGGACATGAGCAAGGCCCCGATAGCGGGCGAGATAGCCGGGATACCGATGGGCACGAGAACGCCCGCCGCCAGCGGCAAGGCAACGATGTTGTAGCCTGCCGCCCACCAGAGGTTCTGGATCATCTTGTTGTAGCTGGCGCGGCTCAGTTTGATGATGCGCACGACGTCCAGCGGGTTGCTCTCTACCAGGATGATACCCGCCGATTCGATGGCCACATCGGTACCGCTCCCGATGGCGATGCCCACATCGGCACGTATTAGGGCGGGTGCGTCGTTCACGCCGTCACCCACCATCGCCACCTGCTTGCCCTGCCGCTGCAGCTCGATTACCTTCTGATCCTTATGCTCGGGTAGGACCTCGGCGAAGTATTGGTCTATTCCGAGGTCTTCGGCCACCGCCCGCGCCACGGTCTCGTTGTCGCCCGTAATCATGGCGACCTCGATCCCCATCTCATGCAACTGCTCGATCGCCTCGTAGCTCTCCGGTCGGATCTGGTCGGCCAGCGTGAACGCCGCGAGTATCTTGCCGTCCACGACCAGATGGACAACACCCTGTCCCTTGTTGCCGGCCTCACGGGCGAAGTCGGCGAGTGCGGCGAGGGGCTCCAGATCGAGCATCTCCAGCAGGCGCGGGCCGCCGACGTACACCTCGTGCTCCTGGACCTCAGCCCGTACGCCACGCCCCTTGTGCGCCTCAAAGCCGGTCGCCCTAGGAAGTGAGAGCTCTCTCTCCTCCGCCGCCTCGCGGATGGCGCGCGCGATGTGGTGCTCGGAGTCGGCCTCGACGGCTGCCGCGAGCGCGAGCGCCCGCTCTTCATCCACCCCCGGCGCGGTGGCGAGCCCCACCACGCCATGCTCGCCCTTGGTCAGCGTACCGGTTTTGTCGAAGAGCACTACGTCCACCTGGCGCGACCGCTCTAGTGCCAATCGATCGCGGATAAGCAGGCCGTTGCGCGCTCCCAATGAGGTGGTGATGGCGACAACCAGCGGAACGGCGAGGCCGAGCGCGTGCGGGCAGGCGATGACCAGTACCGTCACCACCCGCTGGAGTACGTCCACATCCCATCCCTGCGCGATGACCCATCCAAGTGCAGTGAGGGCGGCCACGCCGAGCGCGATATAGAAGAGCCAGGCAGCGGCCTTGTCGGCCAGCACCTGCGTGCGCGACTTGCTCTGCTGTGCCTCCTCGACCAGTCGCATGATGCCTGCCAGCGCTGTTTCCTCACCTGTAGCGGTGACGCGCACTCGCAGGCTACCATCGCCATTGATGGTACCCGCGATGACATCGTCCCCGGGTTCCTTTGATACGGGGCGCGACTCGCCCGTGATCATCGCCTCGTTGACGTCCGAGGTGCCCTCGACCACCACGCCATCGGCGGGAACACTTGCGCCAGGCCGCACCAGCACACGATCGCCCTCGCGGAGCTCGTCGACCGGTACGCTCTCGGTTGTGCCGTCTTCCCGGATTCGCTCTGCCTCATCCGGCATCAGCTTGGCGAGCTCGTCCAGCGAGCGCGATGCCTGCCGCACGCTCCGCATCTCGATCCAATGGCCGAGCAGCATCACATCAATCAGCGTGACCAGCTCCCAGAAGAAACCTTCCGTGCCCGGCAGGAAGAGGGCGACGAGGCTGTACACAAAGGCAACGGAGATCGCCAGCGAGATAAGCGTCATCATGCCTGGCTGGCGGCTCTGGAGTTCAGGCACGGCCATCTCGAGAAAGGGAAGGCCACCATAGATGAAGATGATAATGGAGAAGAGCGGTCCGATCCACTCGCTACCGGGAAAGGCCGGCATGGTGAAATCGAGCCAATCCTGGAGCATCGGGCTGTAGAGCAGTACGGGGATCGAGAGCAGCAGCGAGACCCAGAAGCGCTCGCGGAACATCTCCTCGTGCCCGGTGTGGTCCACATGCGCGCCGTGCCCCTTGTGCCCCTCGTGGGCCACCTCGTGCGCCGCCGCGCCATGCTCGCCGTGCAGCGCCTCGTCCTCGATCATGGCATATTCCGCCCCATGCCCAGCGTGCGACTCGGGCGCGGTATGGGTGGCTATGGCATGGCGGGCATGCTCTTCCGGCTCAGCCTGTTCGTCATGGTCATGCGCCTCGTGCTCGGCTTCCCGGGTTGCACGTTGTTCGCCTGCTCCGTCGTGGGAGACGTGCGCCTCGTGCACATGGCGATCTTCCTTCTCGTTCAAGGTTCTTTCTCCACCACATAGGCAGGGTCTGCGTCGAGCCGCGTGCTAGGACTAACGGTGGTCCATATCGCAACAGGGTTCAACGTTCATGGACGTCATACACCTCAACGTTGCCCTCTTCCGGCTCCTCGCGCTCGGCTAGCAGAATAGACCAATACCGATAACCCGCAATGCCGAGGGCTATCCCGATACATGAGCGGGCTGGATTAGCGTTATGACCTGGGAGGATGAAATCGAGAGAGGTGCCGCCGGACTGCTGGTGGCAGCACCTCTCTCATGTCAAGCAAAGCAAGCACTACGCTACTCAGGCGGCTTCGACCTCGTAACCGATCTCGTTCAACTCGGCCTTGATCTCCTCCAGCGTCGTCTCATCTGAGGCGAGGCTGACATCGATGTCCTGTGTTGTGCGATCGGCGCGAACCGTCTCGACACCAGGTAGATCCAGGAGAGTCGCGGTCACGGACCGCTCGCATCCACCGCAATTCATCTTGTTCTCGCCCACAACTTTAAGGTTAAGGGTACGTGCCATGATAGGAATTCCTTTCGTTCTTCGTTACTGTTTGTTACTCGCTTGAAATACATTCATCAGTTCGCCGATCACCCGCTCCCGTTCGGCGGGGTCGTCACCACGGATGGCCGTGGTGACGCATCCCTGCAGGTGATCGCTGAGAACTTGCTCCTCGACCTTATCGAGCGCACGCTTGATCGCCTGTGTTTGATGGAGGATATCAATGCAATATTTGTCCTCCTCCACCATGCGTGCGACAGCACGCACATGTCCCTCGATGGTGCGCAGGCGGCGCAGCACCGCCTCCTTATCTCTAGGCATACTTGCCCTCCCAATTACTTCCTACCAGCTTGGGCTCAAAGCCACGCAGGCGGAGCGAGTTGGTGACCACGAAGACACTGCTGAAGGCCATCGCCGCGGCGGCAAAGATCGGGTTGAGCAGCACGCCGAAGAACGGGTAGAAGAGGCCCGCCGCCAGCGGGATGCCGAGCACGTTGTAGAAGAAGGCCCAGAAAAGGTTACCCTTGATGGTCCTCATCGTGGCACGGCTGAGTTGAATAGCCTCGATCACTTTGATCAGGTCGCCCTGGATCAATGTGATGTCAGCAGCCTCCATTGCCACGTCGGTGCCGGTGCCCATCGCCATGCCCACATCAGCCTGCGCCAGCGCGGGTGCGTCGTTGATGCCATCGCCCACCATCGCGACGATCCTGCCCGCCTCCTGTAATTCCTTGACCTTGGCGGCCTTCTGCTCCGGCATGACCTCCGCCATCACATGCTGCGGGGCGATGCCCACGTGGCGCGCGATCGCCTCGGCAGTCTGGGCATTATCACCGGTCATCATCCAGACCTCGATCCCCATCTGCTCCAACGTCGCCACTGCGCGCCGGCTCGTCTCTTTCAGCGTGTCCGCCACGGCGAGTACGCCTGCCGGCTCGCCGTCGACTGCAACGTACATGGGGGACTTGCCCTCGCCGCTCAGCCGTACGGCCTCGGCCTCCAGCACCGCACTCTCCACGCCCTCTGCAGCGAGCAGGCGTGGGTTACCGACTAGGACGCGCCGTCCCTCGACAGTAGCCACGATGCCCTGCCCCGTGATGCTCTGAAACTCCGTCGGCTCCACCAGCTCCAGTCCACGCGCCCGCGCACCCACCACGATTGCCTCACCCAACGGGTGCTCCGATGCGCGTTCGGCCGAGGCAGCAAGCCATAACAGTTCGTCTTCGGGGTCGCCTGACGCGTCGTCGGCCGCCCGTTCTCCATTGATGGCCACACCTACCAGCGCGGGCGCTGTAGCCGTTGTTGCCTTTTGCCTTTCCACCGCCACCACGTCCGTCAGCTCCGGCTCACCCTTGGTCAGCGTGCCGGTCTTGTCAAGGATGATGGCGTCGATCTTGTGTGCTGTCTCCAGGGCCTCGCCGCCACGGATCAACACCCCGTGGTTCGCGCCAGCGCCCGTGCCAACCATGATGGCGGTCGGCGTGGCAAGACCGAGGGCACATGGGCAGGCGATAATCAGTACCGCTACCGTCGTGACTAGGGCGAATACTAGCGATGGCGCAGGCCCGAAGAAGAACCAGACCAGAAATGTGAGCGTCGCGATACCGAGCACGACCGGCACGAAGATCGAGGCAATGTAGTCGGCCAAACGCTGGATCGGGGCCTTTGAGCCCTGTGCCTCCTCTACCAACCGGATGATCTGCGCCAGCACGGTACCCTTTCCGATGGCGGTTGCCTCCATCTTGAAGGCTCCTGTCTTGTTGATGGTGCCGCCGATCAGAGGATCGCCCGGTGTCTTGGCAACCGGCAACGACTCGCCGGTGATCATGGACTCATCCACCGAGGAACGTCCCTCGACCACGCGGCCGTCCACCGGCACCGTGGAGCCGGGGCGCACCAGCAGGATGTCTCCGACCTGCACCTCGTCTGCCGGAATCTCGACCTCCTCCCCGTCACGCAGAAGGATGGCCGTCTTGGCACGCAGGCCCATCAGTTTGCGGATCGCCTCCGAGGTCTGCCCCTTGGCGCGTGCCTCAAGGGTGCGGCCCAACAGGATCAGCGCAATGATGACCGCGCTCGTCTCGAAATAGACCTCCGCCGTGCCCGCAGGGAAGAAGCGACCGAAGAGCGTGACGGCGAGCGAGTAGCCGTAAGCCGCCGTGGTGCCAAGTGCGACCAGAGTGTTCATATCCGTTGTGCCGTGCTTGGCTGCCTTCCAAGCCTGGACGTAGAAGCGCCTGCCCGAGTAGAACTGCACCGGCGTGGCGAGGATAAGCTGGATGAGCCAGTAGTTCTGCATGGAGCCAAAGGTCTCCGTGATCCACATCATGCCCGCCTCACCGAGGAGCATCGGGCCCATCGAGAGGAACAGGATGATGGTGCCTAGAACCGCCGCCACCGCCAGCTCGCGCTGGAGTTGCGTCAGCTCCCGCTCGCGTGCCTCGCGCTCGCGGTCGCGCAGCGTCTCGCCGTCGTGCTCCTCCTCCACCTCCGGCGACTCGTAACCGATGTCGATGATCTTCTGTCGAATCGCGCGGGGTTCGATCTCGGTTGGAACGTAGGTGACCGTGCTACGCTGCGTCGCCAGGTTCACGTCCGCCTGCATCACGCCGGGCAGCTTCTTCAAGCTGCGCTCGACCGTACTCACACAACTGGCGCAGGTCATGCCCTGAGTAGGCAGCGTGATAGTTGTCGTCGGCACCTCGTAGCCAATGTCCTCTACCTTCTGCACGAGATCTCCAACCGTCGCCTGGGCGTCGTCAAAGGTCACCGTCGCCCGCTCGGTCGCGAGGTTTACCGTCGCCTCCGCCACACCTGGCACCTTCTGGAGGTTGCGCTCGACGGTACGCACGCAACTGGCACAGGTCATTCCCTGTACCGGAATGGTGACTTGTTTCTGCATAGTATCCCTGCCCTACTTCCGCAATAAGAGTTCTACTGACAATCTCACTATACCCCTCCCCCGGGGGGGGCATGATAAATAGTATACCCGCGCTGCGCGTTTCCGCAAATTGGTTGGTGAGTGGATTCTGTGGCAGGGGGAATGGTCACACTCGCACCTACCGTTCGTAAAAATCGAATTACTACTACTTTTTCTACTCCTGCTTGAAACACGGTTTCCAAGACGAAATGGACGTCGAAGATAGGTGATGGTCCAGATGTTGCAGGGAAATCGAGTAGGAAGTGTAGACGGATGTTGGGAGGTGTTACAATGATGCAACTGATATCCCGTCATCGTGTGGTGCAGGCATTGCTCTTCGCCCTCTTACTGATACTGGTGGTTGTCCCCGCGGCCTCCGCCCATAGTCCCCATACGGTCGTTTCAGGGGACACGCTATGGAACATTGCCCGGCAACATGGGACCACGGTTCGCGCGCTCATGAACGCCAATGCGCTGCAGGACACAATAATCTATCCGGGCCAACAACTAACCGTGCCGAATGGTAGCGCAGCGTCGGGCGGTATCGCGCTAAGCAACCCGAGTGTCAACGGCGAGAAGTGGATCGATGTGAATCTCTCGACCCAGAGGATCACCGCCTACGAGGGAAACACCCCGATTTACTCGGCCGTTGTTTCCACTGGACTGCCACAGTACCCGACCGTGGTCGGTGAGTACAACATCTACGTCAAGCTGCGTTATGACGACATGCAGGGTGGGTCGTATGCAAGGGGTGATTACTACTACTTGCCCGATGTCCCCTACACGATGTACTTCTACCGTGGCTACGGGATCCACGGCACTTACTGGCACAACAACTTCGGCCAACCGATGAGTCACGGCTGTGTGAACCTGACGATTCCGGACGCCGAATGGTTCTTCAACTGGGCTGAGGTGGGCACGCGGGTAGTCACGCATTACTAACGGTAGTTCAGAAAACAGTGATCAATTGGCGGCTAGTAGTGTGAAACGGTAAACCACGAAGGCACGAAGAACACCAAGACGTGACGAAGCGCCTTCGTGACTTCTTTGTGTCCTCCGTGTCTTCGTGGTAAAGCCGTTAGCCGTTACACTCCTACACTCCCACATCCTTACACCCCCACAGGCCATTCCGCCCCCAAACCCCCTACCTACCCCCTACCATCTACTAGCCCTTCCATCGATAACTTCCCTCTGACCACTCTAGCTTGCTTGGCCTGTCTGCGCACCCTGACCGTCGTGACCACTAGTCTGTGCGCTCCGACCGTTATGGTCGTCCTGACCACCATGGCTGTGGCCACCATGACCGCCTCCACGCTCGACGTTCTCGACCCGCACCTCGATCCGTCCATCCTTGATGCGAGCACCATAGTTAGACTGGGGATAGGTGGCGGGGCCGTGAACGATGCCGCCGTCACGCACGTCAAAGACGGAGTCGTGCCAGGGACACTGAACGCAGAAGCCATCGAATTGACCCTTTTCGAGGGGGCCACCTGCGTGGCTGCACACTGCGCCGATCGCGTAGATAGTGCCGCCGTAGCGATAAAGCAAGATCGGCTCGCCCTCGACCTCGACACGTTTCGCCTCGTGCTCGTTTAAATCTTCCTCGTCCATCACTGCTGTCCACTCCTTCGGCTTTGAGCCAGCTTTCGAATGGTCGACGCCGACCTTCTGCTTGTAGGAGAGGTGACCGCCCAGATAGGCACCTACCATCAGGAGGATGAAGCCCAACGAGGAGAGGAAGACCGCCCGCCCGCGGTTGCCCTTCCTGCGCTGCCACAACGAGCCCAGATAGAAGGTGAAGGTGAGGTTCATAATCAGGGCATGTAACGTCCCAGTCGAGGCGGCAGGCGCTGGTATGGTAGAGTAATCAGCCAGTCCCGAGATAGCCGTGGGGACGGCGGCGATAGTGCCGATAGTCATGAGTTGGTCGGCTGCGTATTCTGCTTTTTCGCCCTCTAAGCTATCGAATAAGGTAGCGATAGTCCAAGCGCCGACCGGTAGATCCGTCAAGACAGGGTGGAGCGGGTGCCCAAGCCAGGTCCCGTGCAGGACATCAGCCACGTTACGGGCAGCGGGACCGCCATCCAGAACGGCTTGGTGAATGGCACGGGCCAGTTCCTTACCCACTTCCTGCAGGAAAGGAACACTCTGTATCAGATCTTCGACATATCTTTCTGTTTTCATGTAAGAACTCCTGATGAGAGTCACTAGTGATACTTCGTCGTCTGATAGGCCAGACAATTTGTCCTACACAGCGGTGGTATGATGGTTGGAATAGCAAATTTCACGCCCTGATGACACCGCACTTCCAGGCCGCCTTCTTGCCCAGTTCAATTGCATCCGAAGATGACCGCTATATAATCCACTCTCTGCCTCACCTGGTACCACCACCATGCTAGAGAGGGCATAGCAGCTAATGCTTCTATAAACGGTTATCCAGTAAGGCAAGACAACATCCTATGATGCTATCGATCAGTACCGCCACGCGGTTCCGGCTCTTTTTTGGCCTCCAATTCGCCGGTATCGGCATCTTCTTTCCATACCTTGCTCTTTACCTCTCTTCGATCGGCCTGTCAGGTGGGCAGGTAGGTCTGCTGCTCGCCATCGTTCCCCTGGCTGGCTTTTTGGTGCAACCCCTCTGGGGTCTGGTCAGCGATGTGTATCACTTGCACCGGGGGCCGTCCTCCCGGGGCGCTGGCTGTTGTACGCGATCATCGACGAGCCGCTCCTGGTGCTGCCCACCCAGATCCTTCACAGCATCGCAATCATGTCACTAGTGGTAGTCGGAGTACTCTACATAGACCAACTCCTCGAGCGGAAGTGGCGGGCATCGGCTCAGGCCCTCTATACCGCTACCCTCCACGGGATTGGTCCCAGCATCGGACTTTTCACCGCGGGATTGATCTACGAGCGAGCAGGCATCACGCCCGTTTGGCTCGTGAGCGCACTGGTGGCAATGGCGGGAACAGCTGTTCTCTGGACTGTCGTCCGTACCCACCCTACCCGGCCGAGGGTATGTACGGACCACCTGGAGACGCTCGGCAGCGAGCGCGTGCAATAGCCGCTCGATTGCTGTCTTACTGTTCATCTCTACTATGGAAAATCCTCAGAAAATCCTCAGGAAACTCTCAGGTCCCGCCCATGATTCTTGACTATCATATGCTGGTCTTAATCAAACCTTTGCTCGTGCGGCAAGGGATAAAAAAGGAATCGGAGACGAGGAGAAAGATGAACCGCAGACAATCTGCTCTTATCGTGATACTTCTACTCGCTGTCGGCCTCTTGACCGCCTGTAGCGGGACAACTGCAAGCCCGGCAAGCACGGATGCGATTGGAACAACAGAAGATGCGGGCAATATGGCAGGCAGGGACCACAGCGGCGTGGCAATGGATGAGATGGGGATGGTGGAGGAGTTGGCTGCGCTGGAAGGCGAAGCGTTCGAGATAGCCTTCATTGATACCATGATTCCCCACCATGAGGGTGCTATCGAGATGGCAGAACTGGTCCCTACCCGCACGGATCGTCCTGAATTGAATGCAGTCGCTCAAGCAATCCTGGATGCACAGCGCACTGAAAACGAACAGTTCGCAGCCTGGATCGAAACGTGGAGCGGGGATATTGACCAGTAATCGGCGTGTTCCTCCTCGCCTTTCTCATGTCCACCACCATGTTTGAGCGGCTAGCGCCGCCCAACATCCATTGGGCGCATCCATCACTCCCATGTGCATCTGGTGCAGACCGCCACGCGCATTCGGACCGCGGCAGGAAGCACAGCTGAACAGGCCACCCATCATCATGCCCACGTCTGGGCCACTCCTAAGGAGTTTTGACGTTCAAAAGCGGCAATGTTGGAAGCTCCCACAGCTCCACAGCTCCCTCCCTTTACCGACCTTGTTCGTCAAAAGCCATGAGGGCTTGACGGCGGTCACAGGAGCTTGGGGCAAGGTCCAACAGGTGGCGCGGATCTAGGATGCGGCAAGGAATCACTCGTTTGATGTTACGCAGCAGATATCATGGCCTCTAGTCTGAGACAGGTGCCTGCTCCAGGGCCGACTTCACGTTTGCCAGGGTCTGATCGACTAGCATCTGCCCCCAACGTGCTGCGGTTGTCTCGTCACGTAGGTAGGCGGGCGTCCATTGCGGCTTGACGATGTCGATGGTGAGCTGGGCATGAGTTCCACCCGCTTCAGGTGTGAGTTCCCATACTTGCGATCCTTCCAGCTCACCTTCCAACTGTGCCCCCAATCGGTGGGGTGGCTCGAACTCAACGCAGCGCGCGGAGTAATCCAACTGACGCGCGGCAATCTCCACCGTAAACCGACGGACGGAACCCACGCCGCGTATCTCGCTCCACTCGGTAACCCGATCCTCTGTCGGCGTCAACTCGGCTAGATCGATACTTGGGTTGCACAGAAACTCAAATACCTCGCCCACAGATCGCTCGATCCGGGTGCTACCTTCGGCATGAATCGTGTTATCCATCCTACTTGTCCTCTCTACCAACATGTGCAGCTCTTGAATAGCCCTAAAACATTATAAGGCTACGTGAACGACCACACAACCGTGCTCAGGTTTGTCATGGTTGCTGACGTGGAATAGGGCGAGAGACGGCTACGCGGTATACTTGTTTTCCCTGCACTTACTGTAGGGGGCGTGCCGCCTGGTGCGGAGCTTGCTCTTGCTGTTCCATAGTAGAGAGAGGATTTCTGGAGCTGAGCGGGTTGATAGGTTTGATGATGCGTCAAGATTACTGTATGGTTTCGCGTGCGGGTACAGCCCTCGTGGCCCTGATGACTGTTCTTTTGCTATCCGGTTGCATTGGCACCATCGTGGCCACCCCCCGGGCCACACCGGTGCCACCTGCAGTGGATCGTGCTGCAGCACAACTTCCCACCTTGACACCCACCCCCACGTCGACACCCACCTCCACGGCGACCACCACGCCCACGCCCTCGCCGAGCCCATCGCCTACAGCAACCCAAACAGCCACCCCCTCGCCGACCCCGTCACCCTCGCCTACTCCGACACGTGACCCGGAGGCAGAGGTGTGGTACGAGATACAGTCGGGCGACAGGCCGGAGGAGGTGGCACGCCGCTTCTCGCTACCGCTCGAGGCGCTACTGGCATACAACGGAGTGGATGATGCCCGGCAACTACAACCAGGCGCCGCGCTCCGCGTCCCAGTAGGCGGGGTACGCGTGGCGGCCATGGAGGCGACGGCAACGGCCGTCCGCCATGCCACTGCGACTGCCAAGGCACTTGCGCTGACTCCCACGCCGCTGCCCAGCCGTGTGATGCTCGCCATGGGACACGACTATCAGGGATTGAACAACTGCGCGCCGACTACCACCAGCATGATGCTCAACGCCTTTGGCCTGAACACGACCGAGGCTAGCATGGCGGCAATCCAGAAGCCGGTTCCGAGTGACGTGAATGTGACGCCGGAGGAGGTAGCGGTCTCGATGCGCGAGCTAGGCATGGGCGCGTTCGTGGGGATCGGTGGGGATATCGAGACGATCAAGCGGCTGCTGGCGGCGGGGTTTCCCGTGATGACCGAGGAGTGGATGCCCTACAACGGCGGTGTCGGCCATTTCCGCGCGATCCGTGGCTATGATCGCGACAAGCAGATGATCTTCTACAACGACTCCTACTACGGCCCGGACCGCTGGCGCTCGTACGACGAGTTTCTGCGGGATTGGAGGCCCTTCAACAACAAGTTCGTGGTGGCCTACCCCCCTGACCAGGAACGAGAGGTGCGTGCCCTGGTTGGCAGCGACCTGTGGGACCACGAAACGATGTACGAGCGGCTACGGGCGATCAGCGCGGAACAGGTGGCGGCGAACCCAGGCGACGCTTACGCCTGGTGGGGGTTGGGGGAGGCACGGCTGCGGCTCGGGCAGCCGGCCGAGGCAATCGAGGCGTTCGAGCAGGCATTGGGGCTGGGTACGTTGCCCTGGCGCTATCTCTGGTATCGCTATGGTTACTTCGAGGCATTGAATCAGGTAGGGCGCTATGAGGATCTGCTAGCGGTGACGGCCCCAGTGTTGGAGCAGATGAAGCGTGGCGAGGACCTGCGATACCACCGCGCCGTGGCGCTCCAGGCATTGAATCGCGCAGACGAGGCACGTGCGGAATTGCAGCGTGCGCTGGAAGATAACCCCCGATTTGTGCCCGCAACGGTCTTGCTTGAGCAGCTACGTAATGGCTGACGTGAGCAGTATGTGTAGACTGTAGAAGCGTAGATCGGAGTCGGTTTAGGTCTACACTCTTTCGCTCTCCGCTGTCCGCTCTCTTCACCTGACAAAGCCACCAACTCGTCACCTCTCCTTTGCGTCTTGGCGTCTTTGCGTGAGCTCCTTTCATCCTTCCTCCTTCCCGCGCTATGTCTGATTTTCGCGATTTCTCGCCTAAAATCCCCCAGAACCAGACATTTCAGACATCGCCCCTGCATCTGCAAGAGTATTGGATGGTGCATCCACCCTGCGCTACCATTGCACCTACTGATTCGATCTTTTTGGGAAGAGCGATGCAACGTATTCTAGTCGTTGATGATGACAGCGCCGTGACCTCAGTTCTCAAGCGGGGCCTAACCTATGAAGGCTTCAAGGTGGACACGGCAAGTTCCGGTATGGAAGGGTTGGTGCTCGCGCGCGAGCGCCCGCCAGATCTGGTGATCTTGGACATCATGATGCCAGGCCTGAATGGTCTAGAGGTTCTTGAGCGGCTGCGCGCCGTGGACCCCAGGTTGCCGGTTCTGCTTCTCACGGCGAAAGATACACCGACCGATGAGGTGCGAGGGTTCCAGCAGGGTGCCGATGACTACGTGGTCAAGCCCTTTACCTTCGAGGTGCTCCTTGCACGGGTACAGGCCCTCCTACGGCGCTACGAGAGTGACCGGCCCGCCGTGCTGCGGGAGGCGTAGCGTATGTCGCTGCGCCTTCGACTGGCTCTCTGGTACGGCGTACTCACCGGACTCATCGTCCTTCTAGCCGGGACGCTCGCCTATGCGATCCATAGTCGTAGTCAGTACGACAGCCTGGATCGGGCGCTAGAGGGGGCGGTCGAACACGTAGCGGGTGCTCATGAGGCGGTAGATAGGGCGCATGAGCTGGAATCGATGCTGGCGACGCCGATCCGATCCTACCCAACGTCGCCGTGTGGATTACCACGACCGATGGCGAAGTCGTGGCTGCATCGCCCAATGCTACATTGGCCGACATGGTTGATCCTCGTGAGATAGCCGCACGTCCCTCCCAGGCACCATACGATCGCCTCGCTGGCGGTGTCCATCCGATATCAGACGGTCGAGCTGGATCGGATACTGCTGGAGGCGATGCGGGACGCCCAGCATCTCGCGACAGGACAGCGCCTCGCGCTCGGGTCGTTCGAGCCCATGCAGCTAACGGGGGATGCGGATCGCCTCAAACAACTCCTGCTCATCCTGCTCGACAATGCCCTCAAGTACACCCCGACAGACGGGCAGGTCACGATGTCGCTCTGCCAGCACGACGCGCGGGCCGTGGTCGAAGTTCGTGACACGGGGGTCGGGATCTCGCTGGAGGCACTTCCTCATGTCTTCGAGCGTTTCTATCGGGCGGACCCAGCCCGAAGCCAGGACCCGGGCGGCACAGGATTGGGGCTTGCCATCGCCAGGTGGATCGTCGAGCAGCATGGTGGCAAGATCGCGCTCGAGAGCGAGCCCGGCCAGGGTACGATTGTCACTGTGCTGCTACCACGTGATGCGAGCAGGAGCTAGCAATACAGCCTCTCTTGTACCTCTTCTATGCTTCGAGACTGTTCTTGTACGGCGTGTTGTTGTGAGGTGTCCCTGAACAATCGCGTTCCCCATCCAGTTCTGGCGCACTCGGATGAGCTTTACTACAGTGCTGGTCACTACTCTCTATCTGGATAGCTCATTGCCGACCAAACAAGGGTAGGATGCCGATGCATCGGCATCCTACCCT
>JALZCF010000115.1 GCA_030863245.1 Chloroflexota bacterium | reverse complement strand
ATGGAGGGATGAGCAAGCGGGGTGCGGGGCGGTTACGCGGAGGGCGGGGCGGGCAGTGGGTCGCTTACCCCAGGCCGAGTTCGCGTGCCCGTAGCGCCGCCTCCGTGCGCGAGGTCACGCGGAGTTTAGCGAGGATGTGGGCCACGTGCGTCTTCACCGTGTGCAGCGAGATGACGAGCTCGTGCGCGATCATCGGGTTGCTCGCACTCGTGGCGAGGAGCCGTAGCACCTCGACTTCGCGCGCGCTGAGCGTTTCACCGGTGGCGGGAAGGTAGAGGCTGCCCTCCGCTGCGGTGGGTGGCGCCGGTGCCAGCGGGGAGGGCGGCGGCACAAGGTTATAGGTTACGAGCTCATGCAGCCACCGCCCCACCTCCCGCTTTCCTGCCGCCATGCTGGCTGTCTCGCGTTGCGCGGGCCCCAGACGGCTGGCAAGGTCGCTGCGCAGGCGGGCCGCCACTTGCTTGATCGCGAAATCGGCAACCAGGGTCTCCAGCCTATCCAGCAACGCCCAGGCCTCGGCGTCCATTCGCGCGTTGTGCAGCAGCAGGCTCGTCGCGTAGAGCGCGTGACCCAGCAATATGGTTTCGCCGCCCGTGGCAATCTGTACCAGTTCGGCACACAGTGCGCGCGCTTCCACCTGATTGCCCCGTGCTGCCTCAACCTCAACAAGAAAGGTCAGGCTCCGACCACACATATAGGGATCGCCCAGCTCGCGAAAGCGTGCCGCGCTTTCGTGGAGCAGGTTATGGGCGCTCTCGAAGTCCCCACCTTCCAGCGCCAGGGCGCCCAGCTCGCTCAGGGCGTACCCCACCACAAGCGAGTCAGCCGCGCTACGGCCAATGCGCAGACCTGCCTGCACATACGCCTCTGCCTCCCGTGCGCGCCCACGCAGCCGCGCCACCTCCCCGAGGGACGTCAGCCCAATCGCCTCACCGCGTGGGTAGTTGGCGCCCCGCCACACTTCGAGGAGGCCAGCGAAGAGTTGTTCAGCGGCGTCATAGTCGCCGCGCAAGGTGGCGATCAGGGCCAGCCAGCTTTCCGACCAGAGCCGTAAGAAATAGTCGCCCACCACCTGCCCGTTGTCGTTGATAGCGTAAGCATAGCTCCATGAACCGCCCAGCGTGCCCAGGTCCGTCATGGTCACATTCAGTTGGGCGTCCACCGGTTGCACAACGACCAACCCGGGCACCAAGAGTCCCAAGATCAGGACGAGCACCCCGCGGCGCAGTTTCAAGCCGATGTTAACCCTCGTAACGCAGCTGTCACCCCTCAGGAACTCAAGCATATGCGTGACGATACCATCGAGAAGGTGGCGACCCATCCGTCACGGCAACAAGGGCTGCGCGCCGGCTACAGTAAGCAGGGGCGGCAACGCCATCAGCAGCGCTCCATCGTGCAAGAGCTATTCGGAAGTGCCAAAGCGTTCTTCCCAGGCTTTGCCGACCTCCGTTGGCTCCAAACCGGCATTCGCTGAGTACGCGAGCATTTCCGCTGGGTCATGTGCGCCTTTACTCTCGTCTTGTTACGCAACCTGCGCCATGACGAGTCCTTTCTCGGCCTCAAAATGGTGCTCGACTAATTCCTGCCAACCTTAAAAGAAAAGAGAAAGCCCACTACATGGTGGGCCTTACTTAGCTCACATTCGACAGTTGTGGAAAACTAATCAGCTACGGCCCTGCTGGACGGTGCCAATAAGAGGCGGGCGGCGGGAACCGTAACAGCTCCAGCAGGTGCCGTTGGGCGTCAGTAAGCGCGGACGCGACCTTCAGCCAACTGCCATCGGCGAACGGGAGGTAGATGGCGCCCAAGCGCTCAAAGGTCTCCAAGACGTGGCGGGCGGTGATATGGTGGCCGGCACGGCGGCACAGCATCTCGAGAATAGTGTAGAGTAGCAGGGCCAGCATGCTCACAAAGACCAAGCCTTCGATGCGCTCCTCGTTGTGCAAGAAGAGTGGGCGCAGCGCCACGGGCCCTTTGATGGTCTTGATGCGACGTTCGATGACTTCCTGTCGCTTGAAGCGGCGCAGCATCTGATGGGCGCCCAGGTCGTGCTGATTGGTGCCTAGCAGGTAGCGCCCATCCAAGGCTTCCGCTTCGGCCAGTTTTTGCTCATTGAGCCGATAGGCGAGCGGCAAGTTGCCGTCGCTACCCGTCAGTTCGATCTCGACGTGCTGGGCCGGATTCCCCTGGCACGCTTTGTCAATCTGCTGCTGGGCGTAGGCCTTGCGTTTATACTTGCGGGTGTTGAGCATGCCCTGGATATCGTCCAGCCGCTCGGTCAAGCGCTGCAAGTAGGTCGCGCGCCGCTGGCGATCCAGCTTGAGCTTGCCGTGGCTCTTGACGACTAACAGCTGCAGGGGCACGGCTTGACCGTCCTGCTCTACGGTGGCACGGCGCAGGCTGCCGTAGTAGCGTGGCGGCTCGTCGGCCGGTTGGCTGCGTGGGCGGTAGTCGAGGGGCTGGGCGTCCAATTCCTCATGACTGACCGAGGGCAACACGGCGCGTAAGGAGCCGTCGGCGGCCAACGGTCCCAGCCAGGCGACACCTTGCGCTTGGTAGGCCAGCAGCACACTCGGGTCGAGCATGGCGCGATCACTGACCAGCAGGAAGTCGCGCGCGGGTGCGACTTGGTGCGCCCGTTCCAGCAACTGCTGCAGGGCTTGCATATTCTCAAGCGGGGTGGTGCGGTCGGCGGTGCGGCCGGCCAACACCCGGTAGGCCAGCGGAATGCCATCCTGCCCGGTGACGTTCAAGCCTAGGTTGCGCTGCTTGGCGTCGGGCCGCTGGTCGCGGCTGTAGCCGTAGTCGATGGTCTCGCTCGCGTCATAAGCGCCCTCGAAGTAAATCGAGGTGATGTCGTAATGCACCTGGCTGAGGTCGATGTTATACTGCACCACCGCCTGCACCACGATTTCCTCCCAGATGGCCGCCAACTGGGGGTGGATATCATCGAGGGTGCGGCCCAGCCGGCTATCGTACAGCTGCTCGGCCTCCACGTCCAGCGCATCCTCTAGAATCGTATCGCCTAGCCACTCGCCCACTTTATAGAGTGGTTGGGGCGCCATGAGACGATTCAAGGCCAGCGCGCTCACCACTGTGCCATGCGGGACCTGCTCTTTACCGCGACAGTGTTCATCCACGATCTCGGCCACCTGCAGCCGCTTCAAAATCGGCAGCACCAGCGGCACCGCGCCCACCCATTTCGTCAGCTGCGTCGTCACGTATTGTTCCATCTGCTCCGCCTGCGAGAAACCCACCTCTGCCTCCTGCTTGGCTATTACTTCAGTTCGTGCCTACAGTGTCTTACTAGTGGTGCCTTCCGTCAAGCCGCGGCCTCCCAATTGAATCTCGCCAACTGTCGAATGTGAGCTTAGGGTTAGGGTTGGACTACAGCGGAACTACACCTAATAGGTCAGTCTCACTAATGCCCATCTTAATAGATGGAGACGATGGTTGCCCGGTTCGTATGGCCTTGCTGCTACAACGATAAAATGGTCGAGACGGTTTGTAGGTTGAGTTGTGTTGTCCAAACACAAACTGACGCCGTCGGCAATATTGAAGACCCTTGATGAGTAGGGCGGAATGCGGGACGCGGACCATGGATTGATTCACGATGGTGATCCTGTACTCGTGCTAGAAGGTGAGCCGGAGCGATTCTAGGCCGCGCAGGACGTAGTTGTCGCGGTAGGTGACGGTATCGGAGGCGAGCGTCAGGTTGGGCATGCGGCGCGCCAGGGTCTGGAAAGCGATCGTGCCCTCCAGCCGTGCCAAGGGTGCACCCATACAGTAGTGGATCCCGCCGCCGAATGCGAGGTGCCGATTGTCGCGACGGGTAATGTCTAGCTTGGCCGGGTCGGCAAACTGGGCCGGATCGCGATTGGCTGCGCCGAGGAGAAAGGCTACCTTCTGCCCCTTATGAAAGAGATGGCCCTTAAATTGGATATCCTCCAGGGCAGTTCGTTCTGTCAGCTGCACCGGGCTATCGTAGCGCAGCAGTTCCTCCACTGCGGATTGGATCAGGTCCGGATTTTCACGTAGTTTCTGCCACTGGTCGGGGTGTCGCAGCAGCGCCAACGTGCCATTGCCGATGAGGTTGATGGTGGTCTCGTGGCCGGCGAGGAGCAGCAAGGCGCAGGTTGCAAAGAGTTCAGCCTTGGTCAGCCGATCCCCCTCTTCTTCTACCGCAACCAACGCTGACAAGAGATCATCCTGTGGGTCGGCGCGCCGTTCAGCCAGCAATCCTTCCAGATAATCGGTGAGGGCGATCGCAGCCTCAGCTGCGCGATCGTAGACGGCGCTTTCCTCTGTCAGATCCAGGGAACGGGCAATAGCATCCGACCAATCGTGGAAGTAGACATGGTCGGCTGGCGGGATACCCAACAGCACGCAGATTACGGTGACGGGCAGGGGGTAGGCCAGGTCAGCGATGAGCTCCATCTCTCCTTGATCCTGTACCCGATCCAGGAGGTCGTCGGTGACCTGCTGAATGTCCTGGCGCAGCTGGGCCACCACACGTGGCGTGAATGCTTTATGCACCAAGGAACGCAGGCGGGTGTGGTCGGGTGGATCGAGGAAGAGCATCCACTTATTCATCATCTCGAACAAGGGCTTCTGCTGCGCTGGTGCCTCGAACTCGCCTTGGTCCTCACGCCCCAACCGATTATCGCGCAGCAAGGTGTGGCAGTCCTCATAGTGGCTCAGAAACCATATTCCCCATGTTTCCCAGAAAAAGATAGGTGCGTGGCTCTGCAGCAGTTCGTAATATGGGTACGGATTGGACCGGAATTCGGGGGCTCGTGGATCAAATTGCATGGGTGGATTCCTTGTTGGGATAGGTTTGTGAAGTGGAGATATGGGGGTGCGTGTTGCATGTTGCATATTGCATGGTGCGTTGCCGGGCAGGGTGGTGGGTTCGCTCAGCCAACTCGATAATAGTTCCGGCGGCGCCAAGTGGTAATACTAAATACGATGCGTTTCGTTTCAGATGTTGGGAGATTGGGGTGAGGTGGGCGACTGCTCTCTGCGGCGGTTTGTAAGAAGGTCACAGCATCCTGTTGGACAGGGTTGAAGATGCGGCGCGGTGGCGCGCCAGTGAACCCGGCGACGCTACCCAGGGCGCGCTGTGCGGTCAGGGATGGCGAGATAAGTAGCGGGGTCATGGTGCACTCCTTGCGTGATGGGGCCAACGGTTGCCTTGGCTATCTGAGCCGCTCACAGGCGATGCAGCTTGCCTCTGCCTCCATCACCCGCGACTCTACGATAAAGGTACCAGCAGTAACGCAGGAACGCATCGCTCCTTGGAGTGATACGCACCGTCAGGATGGAGTGATTGC
>JALZCF010000172.1 GCA_030863245.1 Chloroflexota bacterium | reverse complement strand
CTACCATCAATACCATCATTGGATTCGTCCCGCCTCGTAGGGGAGTCGTGATCTTTAAAGGGGAAGATGTGACCCATACTCCCTCCCACAGGATCGCCAACATGGGAATGGCGCTCGTACCGCAGGGGCGTCGCCTCTTTCCCAGCCTGACGGTTCAAGAGAACATCACGCTCGCGGCTAGGGGTGCCGACGGCAACGGCAGTTGGACAGTAGAGGAGATACACCAGCTTTTCCCGATCCTGACGGAGCGTGCCCACCACCATGCAAACCAGCTAAGCGGCGGGGAGCAGCAGATGGTTGCCCTCGCCCGTGCGCTGATGACCAACCCTGACCTGCTTTTGTTGGACGAACCCTCGGAAGGGCTGGCGCCGCTGCTGGTGCGTGAGATCGGACGAGTCCTACTCGAACTCAAGAAACGCGACCTTTCCATCCTGTTAGTCGAGCAAAACCTGCCCCTGGCAACTCAGATAGCCGACCGGGTCTATGTGATGAGCAAGGGCCAGATTGTGTTCGAAGGCACGCCGGAGGATCTGCGATCAGACAAAGCGGTGCAGACAAGGTATCTGGGTGTTTGAAGGTTTACTGAAGTGAGATGCAAGGGAGCAAGAAGCAATGCGAGCCATGCGAGCAGCCGATCTACCAGAATATTATAACGCCGTAGATATTCTCGAGCGCAACCTTCCGCAACGCGGTGACAAGGTCGCCCTGTACAGTCGCGCGCGCAACATGACCTTTCAGGAGGTCTCGGACGAGGTCAATCAGGTGGGAAATGCGCTTAAGGACCTTGGCGTCCACTTTGGCGAGTATGTAGGTATTCTCTCGCCCGATCTGCCCGAATGGGTGACCTCCTTTTTCGGCACCGTCAAGATCGGCGCGATCGCCATCGGGATGAACACCCTCCTCACCCCGCGAGAGTACGAGTACATCCTGCGTGACAGCCGCGCGCGGGTGCTGGTCGTCCATGAGTCCCTGCTGCCCAAGATCGACAGCATCCGCGATAACCTGCTGTTCCTGAAGCATGTCGTGGTGATCGCTGGCACGGGGCGCGAGGAGGATCTCACCTACTCCGACTGGCTCGCGAACTACTCAAAGGAGCTCGAGGCAGAAGTAACCCACCGCGACGACTTCTGCACGCTGAACTACTCCAGTGGGACGACAGGCCAACCGAAAGGGATCCTTCACGCCCACAAGGATTACCCGCTCACCGCCCAGTTGTGGGGGGTGAATATTCTCGGACTGCGTGAGAGTGACCGTACCTTCTCCGTCGCGAAGCTGTTCTTCACCTTTGGACTGGGTGGCAACCTGATCTTCCCCTGGTATGCAGGCGCTAGCATTGCGCTACTCGCGGGGCCGCCCCGTATTGCCACGAATGTTCTCGAGATGATCGACGAATTCAAGCCTACTATCCTGTACAACGCGCCTACCAGCTACGCTGCCATTCTTGCAGAAGAGGATTTCGCCGAACGATACGACCTTTCCTCGTTGCGCCTATGTGTCTCGGCAGGTGAGGCCCTACCCGCCCCCCTCTGGCATCGCTGGAAAGAAGAGACCGGCCTCGACATCATTGACGGCATCGGCTCGACAGAGAACTTCCACATCTTCATTTCGAACCGTCCGGATGATATTCGTCCCGGGAGCAGCGGCAAGCCTTTCCCGGGTTACGACGTGAAAATCATCGATAGGGATGGAAACGAGGTACCACAGGGGGAGATCGGTGACCTGCTCGTCAAGGGCGAGACGGCAGCACTCTTCTACCTTCACCAATACGAGAGGAGCCAGCAAACCTTCCGCGGCGAGTGGCTCTTCACGGGCGATAAGTACTACGTTGACGAGGACGGCTACTACTGGCACGCCGGGCGTTCCGACGATATGATGAAGGTCGGCGGCATCTGGGTATCGCCGGTCGAGGTCGAAAGCACCCTGATAGGCCACCCATCTGTATTAGAATGCGCGATCGTCGAAAAGGCAGACGCAGAGAACCTCGTCAAGCCCAAAGCATTCGTGGTCCTCACGGAAGGCTATGAACCGACGGACGAATTGGCCGAGGAACTGATCGAGCATTGCCGCCGTGAGATGGCGGGCTACAAACGGCCACGCTGGATAGAATTTGTCGACGAGCTGCCAAAGACGGCAACCGGCAAGATTCAGCGCTTCAAGCTACGCGAACAAGAAGCTTAACGAGCACTCATCAACTGAACAGACAGTATCACGGAGGCACAGAGCATTACGCTCCGTTGTGCCTCCGTTTTTTGTTGCCAGTCACGGGCTTCCTTACAAATTTGTAATCTTTGTAGCCTTCTCTGTTAGGAAATATTCAGCTTGAATCGTTAAGGTGATGTTAGAGGAATGTGTGCTTTCGCCCACAGGGTATGACCGATGACCATCACCAACGCTTTGTCTCTCTATGATATCCCCGCTGAACCCCTGCGCGAGTTGGGTCCCGGCTGGCACGAATCACGCGCTCGCTCATCCGGATCACGGCCCCAGACTGCGCCCGGTGAGTCGGGCCGGGACAAGGATAGATGCGCCCGACAGCCTACCCTCCTGAACAAGCTCTACCCCAACTGGTCCACCGCGAAACGCCAGGAGAAACCTGTCCTCTCGCACAAGACACCTTCGATCCAGATCTTATTCAGTACAATCAAGACTCGGCTACTGCTGATTGGCCTCTCTCTCTCAACACTTTTCCTCGGGCTGCTGCTCATCGTACGGCGCCGCCAGCGTAACGCCTAGTTCGCCTCATACATCTTCCCCGACCATCCTCGTCGCGCCTCCCGACTTTGTACCGCTGCTCCTACTGACCAACCATGGTGGGTTTGAAGAAGTACAGGTACTTGCCTTATACTTCTATCCATCGCCCGTTCCTCTTCTGTAGCTCAGGTGGACTGTGCTTATGGCGAAATCCCTGAAAAACTACTACAAAGTCCTGCAAGTTGACCCCGAAGCCGAGCAAGAAGTGATAGAGGTAGCCTACCGCCGGTTGGCCCGCAAATATCACCCTGATGTCAGTATCTTCACAGACTCCACTCAACGCATGCAGGAGTTAAATGAAGCATACTCGACCTTACGGGATCCCGAGCGACGAGCGCACTACGACAACATTCTCCACAGGTTGATAGATCGCCGCGGCCCGATTCCACCTTCCGGAAGCAGAAGACAAACTAGACGAAGGCATGCAACAGGAGGAGCCCCTGCCCAACCTCCTTCGGGAGCACCCAAGTCCCACGCCAACTCGGCACGCTCCGCTACCACGTCTTCACGTACGGCCCATTCATCTCGTGGTACGACCCAGCAGGCCGCGCAAGCCGCACCTGATGCAGATGCCGGCACCGACTTGGTAGTCGTAGTCGTCTTGATAATGATGACGCTGCTGGTTTGTCCCCCGTTTTTCTACTTCCTTTTTTTCGTAGCTGCTACCCAGTAGACCCGTCATCCACTGAGATACTACCATCAAGGGAACTGAGTCGTAGACGACAACCGACAGACAACAAAAAAGGCGCACCGATCGGTGCGCCTGTCGTAAACAACCGTATACGATTCACTCTAGTGCGCGAGGCAGGACTCGAACCCGCACCCCTCATCGGGACGTGATCCTAAGTCACGCGCGTCTACCAATTCCGCCACTCGCGCGAACAGATATTATTTTATCACAATACGGCAGTCGAAGCAAACCTGACTGACAATCCTACTCCCCATCCGCCTCGTAGGTCAAAATGACTGCCTCTGCAATCTCTCGCATCGGTTTCCGGGTGTTCATCGACATTTTTTGGATACGGCGGAACGCCTCTTGTTCGGTCAAATCATCCCGCGTCATCAGGATGCCTTTGGCCCGATCCACTACCTTGCGTGTCTCGAGAGCTTCCTTCAGGTTGTCTACCTCCTCCTCGAGCGCTTTGAACTCGTCGAAGCGAGCTAGGGCGACTTCAATGGCAGGCGTGAGATCGCTTTCCCGAAAAGGTTTGACAAGGTAGCCCACTACACCCGCCTCCTTCGCCCGCTCGACCAGGTCGCGCTGGCCAAACGCAGTGAGGAGAAGAACGGGAGCGATCTTTTCCTCGGTAAGTATCTTCGCTGCCTCAATGCCATCCATACCCGGCATCTTCACATCCATAATCACGAGGTCCGGCCTAAGCTCACGCGCGAGATTGACGGCGCTGCGCCCATCCCCCACCTCCCCCACCACTAAGTAACCGAGGGCAGTGAGCATCTCCTTCAGGTCCATCCGGATGATAGATTCGTCGTCCGCAACGATAATTCGAGTTCGGGCCATGCTGGATCCGCTCCTAAAAGGATCAAGGTGTGGATACGAGACGATTAAGAAGTGGTTAACCCCGATTGTACCAGGAGCAGGCCGAACATTCAACATTCGTGCCGCGTCCAATCCTCACTCGAAGGTCTCAGGCACGTCTTTGGGGAATACAATCACAGCCTCGGTCGCGCTATCGATACTCTTCAGATCGAAGGTGCCACGCAGATCTTCTCCCACTATGGTTTGCACGATGCGGAGTCCTAAACTGTTCGCCTGCTCCAGTGAAAAATCATCGGGTAATCCCGCACCGGTATCCCGCACAACGAGTCGCACCCGATCCCCCTCATCCACAAAGGATATAAGGATCTCGCCACAATCTAACCCCCCAAATCCATGTTCGAGTGCATTGAGGATAAGCTCGTTGATGACCAGCGCGATCATCGTCGTCCGATGAGCGTGGAGAAAGATAGAATCGCCCTCTACCTCCAGACGGATACGCTGCGCAGGGTCCAGGACGCTTTCACGCACCTGCCGCGCAATGCGACCCGCCACATCGCGCATGTTGATCGTCTTTTCGTGCTGCGAGAGGAATTCGTGGACGACCGCTATCGAGAGGATCCGGTTCATGGCCTCCGTGAGCGCCTGCCGGGTCTCTTCATGTTCCGCGCGCCGTGATTGGAGCCGCAGCAGCGAGGCAACCGTTTGCAGGTTATTCTTCACACGATGATGGATCTCCTGCACCATCGCCTGCCGCACTATCTGTTCCTGCTCTTTTCGTCGCGCTGCAGTCGCATCGTGGATAGTGATGAGGACGGTATGCCACTCCTCTGCTCCGAATCCATAAGGGAACAGAAAGGCTAAACGATCGGGCAATCGATGGCTTGGTCCTTCAACGGGGATGACTTTACGAATCCAGAGCCGTTCCTCCTCCTGCCGCTCGTCCTCAAACGGATACTTTTCGGCGAAGGCTCGCTCCACAAGGACTTTATCCGCCGTGTCGAGTTCTGCAACGGGCTTGCCGATCAGCTCTTCGGAGTACCCGAGACGCCGGTAGTGATAACTGGCGAGGCCACTGACGTAAGTAATGAGATGCTGCTCATTCACCACCATGATGCCATCGGTTTCTCGGAAGGGAGACAGGTTCCCTAGACCCGCACTTCTCCCTCGCAGCACCATGTCTCGTAGGTCATGTAGGGCACGGCGAAAGGCAGCACGACGCGTTAGGTGCCGCTCGTGTTCCACCAGCGACTTCTCAAGGGATAGTACGCCGATACGCGTGCCATCCCCATCCATCACAGGGTAGGCACGTTGAACGATATGTGATCGGTGTGCTGTCATGTGACGTGGCCCCTGAGCGAAGGCACTCCCCCGCAGCACATTCGTCACCACCGGTAACTCACGCAGCGGCTGCTCCTGTCCCACAAGGGAGCGCGTATAAACGGGAGGAACAGAATGAGGTTGCGCTTGCGCCACGATCCGCACATGCTCATTCGTAACAGGCTCGTACAGCAGAATATCGCCACGGTGCAAATCAGCCAATACGTGTATCCCCATCGCCACCGCGCGTAGGACAGGTTGCTGGGTTTGTACCTCTTGGGAATACCCACCTGCACGTTCGTCGTGGTCGTTCACGTACTATAACCCTGTGTTGGAGTCAATCACTCACCAGATCGTCTTCGACCGATCCACCGTAACAAAAAGGCCGACAGCTCATCGATCACTGTCGGCCTACCCTCCTGTTGTATCCAGTCGGGGCGACTGGATTCGAACCAGCGACCTCTTGCACCCCATGCAAGCGCGCTACCGGGCTACGCTACGCCCCGTTCATAACAACAACTGCAATTATACACAAGTTTGTCCTTCAGATCAAACCCGCCATTCGTTCGAGCCAGGCAGCAAATGCGATCGGATCCTCCTCATTGTGCCCCTCCAGCACAAAGGATAGTCCCTCACCGGGACGCGCGTAATCGGGCGGCTGGGCATAAGGGTAAAGGATGACATCCCGACCCGCTTTGAGGGCCTCATTATTGATCGACCAAGAGAGAAACTCCAGCGCGGAACGCCCAGCTTCATTCCATTCCACCCGGAACTTGACGTACCAGCTCCCTGCCTCATACTGTGCAGGACCTGGGTTTTCGTGACCCCCACAACTACTTACCGTGTCGATCCCATCAAAGGCATTCAATACTCTCACAAGCGGCACAATGTTCAGGTCCATGAGCCATACAAGTTGTTCCGATGGGTGGTACCTTCGCTGACGGTAGATGTATCGTCGCGGCTTTGGTCGCGACTCCCCTCTCATCTCTGTTTCCCTTTCACTTTTGCAGAACATGCTCTATTCTAATCATATCAGGACAAGGAGTCAGGCAGCCGTTGCACCTTCGTACCTTCCGTTTCTGGCGCGGTCAGATGATAGAATGTAAGCATTTCAACCGTGAGTGACAAGAAGAAAGGGAGCCAGGAATGGAAGAGCAAATCGTGCGTGCTGCAACCTACGTTCATGCGTCATTCGAGGAGGTGTGGAAGGCTCTGACCCGCCCGGAGCGACAGGCGGAGTGGTATATAGCGCCCTGCCTTGACTTTGGCTGGGAGCCGGGAGAGCGGGTAGCATGGGGACGGGACGGTGCCTTGATCATAGAGGGTAGAGTCGCCTCGTGGCAGCCTGCGACCTCTTTCGCCCATACGTTCGAGCTTACACGCCTCGATGAGCCCACGAGCTTTGTAGAATGGCAGGTACTCCCGCAGGGCGAGGTGGTTTGGGTGGAGGTGAAGCATCACTTTCCTGACGAGGCACCCGAAACGCAGGCCATCGTGACCGACGGCTGGACAGTCGTCCTCGCCCGCCTCAAAACCCTGTTGGAAACTGGCGAGCCGATGCCCTGGCCAGAGTGGGAAGAGAGTGAAGAGGCATGAAACTGGTACACTCCTAGTTACGTAAGAACTATTAACAACTTGGACAGACAAAAAGGAATGATCGATGACCGACACCATCCCCATCCGCTACAAGTTAGAAAACATCTCGCCCCGTGCGTACGAGCATCCCGCGGACCGGGCAGCGACGGCTGCACTGCGGTCCATTCCTATGCTTGATTCCCTCATCGGGCGACTGACCGAATTGCAGTATGAGCGCGCCTTCCGCCAGCTCTTCCTTGGTAACTCCGTCAAGATAGGGCCGGAACAGTTACCGCATATCTGGGATAGCTACCTCCATGTTCTGGACACGCTAGATATGCCGGACGTCTACGATTTGTATATCACGCAGACTCCGATTGCCAACGCCTTCGTGATGGGCGTCTCTCAACCCATGATCGTGATCAACAGCGGCATTGTGGACCTGCTGAACCCTGATGAGTTAGAATCCGTACTGGCACACGAGGTCGGGCATATCCTCTCCGAGCATGTGACATACCGCACGGCGCTCCTAATCCTAATAGCGCTGGGATCCGTCGGCGTACCTGCGTTGGCGGGCCTACCGCTGATGGCGCTGCGGCTAGCGCTGCTTGAATGGTATCGCGCCGCTGAACTGAGCGCTGATCGCGCCGCCACCCTGGTCGTACGAGATCCGCTCATCTTTTGTCGGGGAATGATGCACATGGCGGGTGGTCCAGCTGCACAGAATCTCAACCTCGACGCGTTCATTAAACAGGCCAACGATTACGAATCGGCGGAGGATGGACTGGACAAGGGGCTGCGCTTCTTCCTCGAATTGGGCGTGTCCCACCCCTTCCCAGTACGCCGTGTCTCAGAGCTGATGAAATGGGTCCAGAGCGGCGACTTTGATCGCATTATTCGCGGCGAGTACGCAAAGCGGGATGAGAAGCACGATCCTCGACAGGACATGGCCGATGCTGCCGATTTCTATCGTGAGCGCTTCGCAGATCTAATGGGAGGCGCTACCGACGGCATGCGTGACTGGAGTCAGCAAGTCAGCGATTGGCTGCGTAGCAACAAGAAGTAAGCTGTTTGTTGCGCCGAGCTGATGATTGCCGACGGATAACCTGGCAAAGGGGCGGAGATAGCGATGGAAAACGAGCCCATGCGCAACATTTGGAGCAACTTTATTCTTCCAGCCACGTTAGTTATCGGCCTGGTACTCTTGTTAAGCCTTGAAGCAGACCCAACTCGCACGCAACCGGAACAGGTCACTATGCTGGAAGAGTGGCTACAGATCCTGGTCGGCTACCTGGGCGCACTGGCGGAGATCGCAGCCGCGCTCATCATTGGGATCGCAGTTCTCCGTGGCATATGGTCCTTTTTTCGGCACCTCTTTTCGCCCCCACCCGGCCGCATTGAGAATGTGACGGATACGCGACTTGAGTTAGGGCGTGCCCTTGTGCTTGGACTGGAATTTACGGTCGCAAGCGACATCTTGCAGACAGCCGTCGCTCCCACCCGACAGGATCTCCTGGTCCTTGCAGCAGTCGTGCTTCTTCGCACTCTGTTGAACAACTTCCTCGAGCGGGAGATTCGTGAGGTTCAAGCCCACCGCGATGCCCGCCTCAGGGATGCACCAGTCACAGAGAGCGGGGAGTAGCTAATGGGAGCCCGCAGGAAGCTGCTCCTCACTCTGTTCGATCTCCTCTACACCCGCTTTGCGTGGGCGTACGATACTGTGAGTTGGCTGGTGAGTGCGGGCCTATGGTATCGCTGGACGGAGCAGGTGCTATCCTTTGTAGAGAGCGGGCCTGTACTGGAGGTAGGATGTGGGCGGGGCAGGTTGCTGTATACCATGGCACAACAGGGATATGCGGTG
>JALZCF010000107.1 GCA_030863245.1 Chloroflexota bacterium | reverse complement strand
TCGGCACGTTGGGCCGGGTCAAGCGGCTCATGAATCAGGCCTTTACCGCCACACTACATGAGCAGTTACAATCTGAACGCACGGAGCTTGCGGCGAGCGCCAATACGGCAGAAGGACGAGAAGGTCTATCGGCATTTCTGGAAAAACGCCGGCCGGACTTCGTGACCGCCGTTGAATAGCCAGATCGGCGGAGTCCGGATCTTTTCACGGTAAGTTTCAAATGAAAAACGCATTACTACTCATTGTCATGATTTGGTTTGTTGGCAGCGGTCAGCTTCCAGCACGGGCAAATCCCCCGATGCCGAAGTCCGCCGGTGAAGCGATGACCTATTACCTCCCGCACGTGTCCGCTTCCACCTGGCCTGGTACAAGTGCCTCACTGAGCATCTGGGTATCGGTGGCAGAGGTAAACGCCTTGCCCATCGCTGGCGAGCCAGGCTGTGAGTCTGACTCGCTCTGTGAGAGGGCCTGGGATACCTTAGTGGAAAAGGCGCACGGGCCTTGGGACACGCCGGACCTTGACGACTACGAGGGTGCGGGGCACAGCAACGATACCTATGCGGGTGCGCTGGTCGCCGTACGCCTGAACGATGTGGCCATGCGCCAGAAAACCATTGATGCTTTGATGAGCGTCATCGGGACGGAGCGCGAGGCACTCGCTGTGAATGGCGGCAAGGAGAACGGGATGCTCGCGATCAGCCGCAACTTACTGCGCTACGTCATCGCGGGCGACCTACTCGGGCTACGAGCGGATGGCGACCCGAACAGCCCGGGCACGCGCTGGTGGGATTACCTGAATTACCTATGGACCGCCGAGTTGACCGACGACGAAGGGGATTCAGGTAAGACGTTCAGCGACGAGCCGAAACCTTCCTGTGCTTCGAACGGCTGTATGATGAGTGCCGCTAGCCATACCGCGCTGGCCGCCTACCTGGGTCATACAGCGATGGTAGAGGCAGATTGGCTCCAGTTGCAACGCTACCTGGGCAATCGCTCTGTCGGGCAGGAGCTGCGCTTCTCCTCGACCGGCAAGAACTGGTATCACGACGACAGCGCCAAGGTCGGGATCAACCCGCCGGGTGCGACCTGTAACGGCGGCTATCCGGCCGATGGCGTGATCCCCAACGACCAGGGACGCGGCGGCGAGTGTCCGACTGACCCCGCTACCGCGCCAGGCTACACCCAGTACCCGTGGGAAGGGCTGCAGGGCGCCTACGCCCAGGCCTTGATACTGGAACGACAGGGGTATTCCGTGTGGGACGCAAGTCACGAGGCCCTGCTACGTGCGGTCCAGTATCAGTGGTACCTACAGGACAGGTTTGGTGGCGAATGGTACGATGACGACCGCGCTGCCTGGGTGAAGCACCTGGCCAATCGTCAGTACGGGTTCAGACCTGTTCCGTACGATGCGAGTGGTGGCGGACGCAATATGGATTTTGTCCAGTGGACGCACCCGGTGCCCGATACCTCTACCAGGCTATCGACTCCCTCACCTTTATCCAGCCATAACTAGATAACACCTAGCGCCAGTTGACGGGGCACATCAGAACGATTCTTCGCTTCATGTGCGAGCAGCGCCGCTTTCCGTTCCAATCCCCCACCATAGCCGACGAGCGCGCCGTCCGCCCCCACCACGCGATGACAAGGCACAATGATCGAGATGGGATTGCGCCCGTTCGCCGCACCCACCGCCTGCGCGCCGCGCGGCCTACCGACTCGCCGTGCCAGTTCACCGTAGGAGATCGTCTCGCCGTATGGAATGGTCTCCAGTTCCGCCCACACCTCGCGTTGGAACGCCGTGCCATCCGCCGCCAGCGGCAGGTCAAACTGGGTGCGCGTTCCAACGAAGTATTCTTCGAGCTGCGTCCGCGCCTCGGGAAAAGGCGGCGCATCATCCCGGAGAATCCAGTTATCGCTGATGGCGGTGCCATGTTTGTGTTCGTTCATGTACAGCCCGGTTAATGCGCTCCCATCCGAGGTAAGGAGAAGCAGGCCGAGTGGGCTGGAGACATAAGTGTAGTAGGTCATGAGGATCCCTCCAGGGAATGCCAAAGATGGATTGCGGCATAGGCACGCCACGGGCGCCACGCCTCGGCGCGTTCCAACACGCGCTTTGCGTCCGGCTCGCCAAGTGCCTTGCGAATGCCGAGATCGGTGTGTGGGAACGCGTCGGGCCAGGCCAGGGCGCGCATCGCAATGATCTGTTCGGTCCACGTCCCGATACCCGGCAGCGCCTGAAGCTGCTCTAATGTTGCTGGGACATGGACGCCCGGTTCGAGAGCAAGCTGCCCCTCGGCTACGGCCTGCGCGAGCATGACGATGGCGCGAGCGCGCGATGTGATGATGCCGAGCGCGATCACCTCTTCCACCGTCGCCGCGGCAACGTGCTCCGCCGAGGGCGAGAGATGGGTGAGGCTATCGAAGGGCGTCTCGATTGGCTCCCCCAAGGCAGCGGCGAAGCGGCCCGACAGCATGGTCGCTGCCCTGACGCTCACCTGCTGTCCCAGAACGGCTCGGACTGCCATCTCGAACCCATCCCACGCGCCGGGCACGCGTAGCCCCGGCTGCTTTACTATCGAACCGAGACGGGCGGCGATAGCATCCGGCGAGGCGGCCAGATCGAAGAGACGCTTCACACAAGCAAGCGTCGGCCGGATGGCTGGGGCAAGCGAGGCGGAAAGCGTCACGCGGAGCGTATGCCGGCGCCGCGACGGCTCGACGACGAGCCAGCCCCGTGCCCTGCCAAAGGAGGCGGTGCGAAGGTACCGCTGTCCCTCCACGGACTCCACTCCCCGGGTCGCCCGCGCTCCGAGAAAGCCCAACATGGTGTCCCAATCCAGCGGCGGGCGGTACGCTAGCTCACATTCTAGCGTTTGAGGGGGAACCTCGGCGGCCTGTCCCTTGCGGAGGGTGGAAGGGTTCATGCGGTATCGCTCCTGGAAGAGCGCATTGAAGCGGCGCAGGCTGGAGAAGCCGCTCGCGAAGGCAATCTCCGTGATGGGCAGAGCGGTATCAGTCAGGAGGCGCTTGGCAAGCAATAGTCGCTGCGTCTGCGCCAGCTCAACCGGCGATACACCAAAC
>JALZCF010000072.1 GCA_030863245.1 Chloroflexota bacterium | reverse complement strand
ACCCAACGTGTCACCCTATGATCGTCTACTAGCCTGGTGGCGCGATGAATTGAGCGGGCTCCGCTCGTTTGTGAACGGTAGCTACCGCACCTTGCCGTGGCAGGTGGTCCACCGCGATCTCGATCCGAGCAACACATTGGTTGAGTCTGGGCAGGTAACCGCCATCCTGGACTTCGAGTTTGCCGGGCTGGATGCCTGCGTGTTAGATGTGGCGGCCTCGCTGAAATTCACGATGCGTGTATGGGGGAACCCAGACCCATGGGAAGTGGCACGGAGGTTTTGTCGCGGGTATCGCTATTGGAACAGGTTGACACAGGCGGAGGTCGAGAGCCTACATTGGCTCATCCGGTTGAGGGATGCCGTGTCAACCGTGTGGCGAATGGGGCGCACGCTGGCAGTTGGTAACGTATACCCCACGTTAGGACGCGTCGAGGCGATACAAGCGTCTGCTCAGTGGCTTCAGAAGTACGGGCCTAGATTAGTGGATGTGGTAGGAGAAGAGGTTATTTGAGACGAAGAAGGAGCGATCAATACCTTTGGGTGGGCAAGTTCATCGGGTGCGGTACAGGGCCGATGCCTCACTCAGCCTCGTCAGACTCTTAGAGGTATTAGGCTGTAGGTCACACATGATGTGGGCGACTCCCGCCTCGTCATAGGTCTGGAAGAGGTTAGCAACGGCTTCAGCTGAGGGATAGGTGTTCTCGCGCATATGGTCTGGGGTCCGGCCCAGATCAGGGAAGGCAATCCACACCGGTACCGTCACCGGTAGGGTTGCAGGGTCGCGCCCCACCGCCGCACAAGCCACATCAAGCGCAGCCCGCTCGCGGGTGTGGTCGTGAGGGGGGTAGCCGGTGTTGACCACATCGGCATAGCGAGCCGCGAGGCGCAACATGCGCGGGCCGGAGGCGCCTATCAGAATAGGTGGACCACTTGGACGGGGTCCCCGCAGGACCAACTCGCACTCCAGCGCCTGGTGGTAGCGGCCACGGAAGGTGACCTGTCCTTGACGGACGAGCGGGACGATGATCTGCAGGGCTTCCTCAAAACGGTCGACGCGGTGGTCATAGGGAATGCCGAGGGCGCGGAACTCCGTCTCGTTCCAGCCAGCGCCGAGGCCCAACGTGAAGCGGCCATCGCTCACCTCGTCGAGCGTGGTCGCAATACTGGCCAGCATAGCCGGATTGCGGAAGGCGGTACAGGCTATCAGCGTGCCTAGCTCGACCTGCCGCATCGCTTCGGCCAGTGCTGTGAGGAAGGTGAAGCTTTCCCACTGGCCGACGGGTGCCCCCTCCCCGCGGAACAGGAAGTGGTCATAGAGCCATAGAGAGTCAAAACCCGCCTCTTCTGCCTGCTGGGCGAGAGCGCGCACCGCCGCATAACGCGGTATGCCTCGCTCGCCATTACCCTCGATGATCAGGATCACGCCAATCTTCATGTGTGCTCGCCTCCTCTTTCGCCTTGCCCGGAGCGCATCATGCACGAAGCATACCGCAAGGGGTGCTGGAGAACGCCCAGCGCGGTGCAAGCCCACATCTCGAACCCTTGGACTATCCATGAGAGGTGAGCGAGCAGATCGCGCAACTGATGAAGAGTGAAAATGGTAGCTGGTTGGAGCAAAACAGAGCTAAGAATTGTTCGTTTCTGTCGCAGCTTGCGTGTATAGTTAGGTTGTTGAGAAGGATGAAGGATGAGTCAACGGATCAACGGATGACGAGGTATAGACACGTGTATGATTTTGGAGGAGTGGAGATGAGTGAGAGGAAGTGGAGTGAGTTGCAGTTGGATCATATTTCGTGGAGTGCGACGCCGAAGGCGCTGCGTGAGTTGAAGACGAAGACGGAGTGGGCTGAGCGGTTGGGGGTGACGAGTCGTACGCTGTACAACTGGGAGCATCTCCCTGGTTTCTGGGATGAGGTGCGCGAGCTTGCGAACCGTCATGTGATGGAGGAGCTGCCGGATGTGCTGGCGGCACTGCTCGAGACGGCGAAGCGGTCGCATACGGCGCCGAGTGTTAGTGCGCAGCGGATCGTGTTGGAGTATCTCGGTAGTCTGGTGCCGGAGGGAAGCACGACGGTGAATTTGACCTTCACGGCGGAGGATATTGCAGCAGCGAAGCGGGAGTTGGAGGAGTGGGAGCGGCAGCAGGAGGTGTGGAACGGCTCGTAGAGCGGGGAGCGGGGAGCGGGGAGCGGGGAGCGGAACGGCTCGTAGGGGTGAACTGATGAAATGTTGTCACTGATTGCTGGTCTTGTTTACCATCTATTAGGGTGAATGGGAGGGTTAAAGTGGCGAGTGATGTGAAGCGGGAGTTGGTGAAGTGTGCGGCGAGTGCGCGGTATTTTGTTGGGACGTATTGTTGGTTGTTTGATGCGACGGGGCGGCGGTGGCGGCGGTTCAAGTTGTGGCCGGCGCAGTCTCATACGTTGGGGGCGTTTGAGCGGGAGCGGCTTCATGTGATCCTGAAGGCGCGTCAGTTGGGGCTGTCCTGGCTGGTGGTGGCGTATGCGGTGTGGATGATGGTGTTTTGCCCTGGCTCGGTGGTGTTGCTCTTCTCGCGTCGGGAGGAGGAGGCGACGGAGTTGCTCGAGCGGTTGAGGGGGATGTTGGCGCGGCTGCCGGAGTGGATGCCGGCGACGGTGGTGACGGATAATGCGCAGGAGTTGGCGCTCGAGAGTGGCTCGCGGGCGCTCTCGTTTGCGACGACGAAACATGGAGCGCGCTCGTTTACGGCCAACCTGGTCATCATCGACGAGGCGGATTTTATTCGCTGGCTCTCCCAGTTGTTGACGGCGACCAAGCCGACGATTGATGCGGGTGGGCAGCTCATCCTACTGTCGACGATCGACAAGGAGAACTACGGGAGCGAGTTCAAACAGCTCTATCAAGGCGCGGAGCAGAGGCTCAACAACTACCATCCGATCTTCCTCCCCTGGTACGCACGCCCCGACCGGGACAGGGCGTGGTACGAGAAACAGAAGGTGGATTACAGCGAGGACGATCTGAAACAGGAGTATCCGGCGACGCCGCAGGAGGCGCTGGAGCCGAGGAGTGCGCAGAAGCGCTTCCAATCGGAGTGGCTCAATGAGGCATTCGAGGCGCGTGAGGGGCGGGCGCACTATACGCCAGCCATGATCTATAGGAAGCCGGAACCCGACCGTTACTACTTGGTGGCTGCTGATCCGGCGGAGGGCGCGCCGAACTCTGATCCCTCCGCGGCCACGATCCTCGATTGCGAGACGTGGGAAGAGGTCGCGGTGTTACACGGCCTATTCGAGACCGACGTGTTTGCGCACTACCTTATCACATTGGCGATCGAGTATAACGATGCGGTGATCTGTCCCGAGCGCAACAACCATGGTCATGCGGTGATCGACAACATCAAGAGCGCGGGCTACGAATGGTTGCTGTACCAGAACCCCTTTGATGATAAGCCGGGCTGGCTCTCCAACGCGAAGTACAAGGTGTTAGCGGTGGATCATGCAGCTCAGGCGTTGCGGGATGGCGTGGTGATCCTGCACACGCAGGCGACGGTCAATGAGCTGGCCATTTTCGATTCTGCCAGGTTGAGAGCACCCGAGGGGTTTCACGACGACCTCGCGATGAGTCTTATCATTGGTCTGGCGGCGTTACGGTGGCCGAGCCCGCGGCATAGCGGGAGCGGGCAAAGTGTCGTGATCGAGCCGGTGGACGTTATCGAGCTTGCGGATAGATCGGGATGGTGAGGGCCACCAGCAGGGGAGTCCTTTTGTCTACTCCTCCAGAAATCGCGCCCACACCTCCTGCGCCAGTTCTGTCGCTTGCGCTGTGATAGCTTCCTCATTTAGGGATAGGATCTGGCGATCGCGCATGAGGAGCTTTCCGCCGCCAATCGTGTCGGTGACGTGGCTGCCATCGAGACCGAAGAGGATGTGCCAGGGAAGGTTGCCGCTGCTAAGTGGTGTGAAGGGTTGGTAGTCGCAGAGAATGATATCGGCGTAGGCTCCCTCTTCGAGACGACCAAGAGGCTTATCGAAGAACCGACTGGCGAGGCGCGCGTTGTTGCGGTAGGCGATATGCATGACTTGGTCGCCGCCGAGGGTTCTGGGATCGCTAGTGTGCACCTTGTGGAGCAGGTAGGCAACCTTCATCTCCTGGAACATGTTGAAGGAGAAGCCATCGTTGCCCAGGCAGACACGATCGCCTAGATGCGGGTCGGCGAGCATGGCGGGGATATCGGCGACCCCCACGGCGTTGTTCATGTTCGAGCGGGGCTGGTGTGAGACCCAGGTGTCGGTATCTGCCAGCACTTCCCGCTCTGACTCATCGATGGTGATGGCGTGGGCGACGATGGTTCGCTCGCCCAGAATTCCTCGCTCGTGCAGACGGTGGATGACGCGCTGCCCGAAGTTCGCCAGGGAGTGCGTCTGATCCGCCGGGCCTTCCGCCGCGTGGATATGGAAGCCCACGTCGAAGGGGAGGGTCGACGCCGCTTCACGTGCGCGCGCCAGCGTTTCATCAGAGAGCGTCATCGCCGCGTGGAGCCCGAAGGTGCCGGCGAGCTGCGCGTCTGGCTCCTCGTGGCAGCTGCGTAGCCAGCGCACGTTCTCCTCGATACCCGCCCGCGCCACCTCCGACCCATCGCGGTCGCTCACCTCATAGCAGAGACAGGCACGCAGCCCGCTCTCCTTCACTGCCTCCCCGATCACGTCCAGAGAACCCTCGATGGCGTTTGGACTGGCGTGATGATCGATGACGGTGGTACAGCCGTGGCGCACGGCGTCAATGAGCATCACCAGTGCTGAATAGCGTACATCTTCCAACGTCAATGAGCGGTCCAACCTCCACCAAAGCCGCTGTAGAATTTCGGGGAAATCGCGCGGGGGCGGGCCAGGAATTGCTAGTCCACGTGCGAACGCGCCGTAAAAGTGGGTGTGTGCACAGATAGCGCCGGGAAGGGCGAGCTTCCCCCGTCCATCCAGCACCTCCGCATCGGGGTAAGCCGCTTCTACCTCCGCTGTTGGTCCGATCGCGTCAATCGTATGGTCCGTCACCGCGACAGCATGATTGTCGAGGATGGTCGCGTTGGGATCGGCCGGATCGGGCGCAACGCGCACGTTGGTAACGATGAAGGAATTATCCGTGAATGTCACCGCGAACCTCCCGGATGGCCTCGTTCATAGCCGGAATCTTCTCGTACTCTTCCTCCCAGAAGTCGGGCGTCATCATCCGCCTGAGGAGTTCTTCAGAGTAACCGAAGCGGGTCCACATGTCGCGCTTCATTCGATCCAGTCGCCGCTTCTGCTCGGCGGGACGGGTGTCTAGCACTTCCTCGGTGGTGGCATCGAGGAAGATATCTGTTGCCCACTGCTCCAACGTTGCCTCGTCGGGCTCACCGACTCGGGCCACGAGGTCGTCCATGACGCTGGGGTAGCGGTCAAAGGCGTCGGTAGCGACGGTGACGACATTATCGTCGGGGCCGAGATCGAGGAGTTTCGCCGTCTTGATGGCCCCGATAACATTGCAGATACCGCTCAGGCCGAACTTGCCCCGCAGGCTGCGCGTCGCTGCTGCGGGCACACCCAGCCGTTCATCAAGCACGCGAGCGCCATCCTGGATGACCTTGACGCCCCTCACCGTGTCGTCGTCGTGGATGAGTGTGACGAAATCGGTGTTGAGAATGTTGTGGATCAAGGTGACCATCTTGTCGCCGATGCCCTCGATCCGATGCTGTCCCTGGCCCTCCGAGAAGAGTGTCGGGCACTCGCGCGGCTCGAGAGCGACGACTGTAGCATTCGGGTACTCCGCCTTGATCTCGTCGCCTGCTGCTAGCGTTCCTGCACTGCCCGGTGCACTGACGAAGGCGGCGATCTCACCGTTGCCGTAGTGCGAGGCGGCCTGGATGGCGCTACGCCCGGTGACGTAGCGGTGGAAGCGATAGTTGGGAAGCAGCTCGAACTGGGCCAGCACGATGTAGTCGGGATTGGTCATGTACTGTTCGTGCGTGCGCTCCAGCGTAAGAATCACGTCACTTTCGGTCCCGGGTGTCAGATCAAGGTCCCCTCCGTATCGTCGGATGCGGTCGTAGCGCTCCTTCGACATGTTGTCGGGCATGACGACGATCGCGTCGTACCCTTTGAGTTTGCTCACGTACGCCGTTCCGATGCCAAAGTTTCCCGTACTGGGCCCGATAACAACCTTGTCGCCCGGGCGCAACCCCTCCGTCGCTTCCGCCTCTGCTAGCGTGGCGTAGGCCGGACCGACCTTGTGTGAGCCACTCGGGAAGTGCTGCCCCAGCAGCACGATGATGTTGCAGGACACACCGGTTAGTTCTGGCGGAAAGAGGAGATGATTGATGCGATTATCTGAGCGCCGCCAGGTGATATTCCAGAGGTTCAAAGGACTCATCTCATCCTCCGTCCACGCACGAAGGGCGGCGGAGCGGAGATCGGATGGCAATAACGATGGGTCCAACATCTCATCGTAAGTCGGGCCCGGCACGATGGATTGAGCCATAACTACTCCTCGTCATATAGGGCGACCGCCGTTGGAAAATTCTCTTCGGGCGCCGTCGCACGGTTGATCTTGGAAAGAATAAAGTTGGGCAAAATATCCAGCACGGCGATTGCCAGCGCGATGACCAGCACCCCAACAGCCGCGTACTTGGGATCCCAGAGTTTTTCTTGGTTGCTGTTGTATATTTCTGCCATGGGTTATGCTCCTTAATACTGGTAGGTGGTAGGTGGTAGATGGTAGGTAGGGAACGGATTGACCGCTACCCACTACCCCCTGATCACTGATCACTGCCCACTGATCACCGTCGTTCTCCACCTACCACCTACTACCTACTATCTACCATTTGCTGGCGTAACGATCTTTACTTTGTCCTTGCCTATCGAGGCCATTGCTGCAGGGATGTCTTTTAGTCCGCTGCCGGTGGAGATTATGACGATGCGCTCGTTGGGGTCGAGCAGGTCATCTTGGAGGGCCTGCTTCGTTCCGGCCCAGGCGGCTGCGGCGGCTGGCTCAGCGAAGACGCCGGTGTGCTGTGCCAGCTCGGGAATGGCCGCGAGGATGGCCTCGTCGGAGACGCGGACGTAGGCCCCACCGGTCTGGTGGACGGCGCGCACGGCTTTGTAG
>JALZCF010000061.1 GCA_030863245.1 Chloroflexota bacterium | reverse complement strand
GTATGTGTACTGGGGTGATGGGGTGAGAGGGGGATGGGATCTACCAGGGAAGAAGTAGGTCTGCGTCTGGCGCGGCCGGGGGATGCGGTGGGGATCGTGGGGGTTATGCGGAGGGTGTGGCCGGAGGAGGCAGTTAGCCTGGCGCACTTGGTGGAGGTGTTGAAGAAAGGGCAGCGCGCGACGCTTGTTGCGGTGCAGGGGGATCGGATCGCTGGGTTAGTGGATTGCTTCGAGACGTGGACGGGTGCCGGGAGACGCCGATGGGAGGTCGACTTGCTCGCGGTGCACCCCGATTTCCAGGGGCAGGGGATCGGCGGGCGGCTGGTCGCGGCCGGCACGGAGCGCGGGCGCGCGTGGGGGGCGGTGGTGGCACGTGCGCTGGTTGCGACGGATAATGTTGCGAGCCAGCGGACCTTCGCCCGCTGCGGCTATTGCACGGATGGGGTTGAGCATGCGGTATACCTCTCGACGAGACCAGCCGTGAGGCACTCGGAATTGGACGCGAGGCCTGGCATCTCTGTTTCTACTCTGCGCTATAATGGTCTGTGGGTAGAGGAGCCGTGGACAATAGAGCGTCTGGTTGCAGCCCAGAGTGTTCGCCAGGACGAGAGTCTCGACATGGTAGGCGCGGTGATCTCGCTAGACGATATCCAGGGAATCCGCAGCGCAAAGCAAGCTGGCTTCAAGCTCGTCGGCCACTACCATTGGTGGACGGTAGAGTGGAAGGATGAAGGATGAAGGATGAAGGATGAAGGATGAAAACTGCACGGATGAAAGGACTATACATGATCCGTGCCGTCATTCCGCAATCCGCAATCCGCACTTGAATGATTCACGCGAAGCGTTCATCCTTGAAAGAAAGGAATTATGATTTCGAATAGCTCATCTGCCTTCCCGATTACTCGGTTGCGCCGCCTGCGTCTTTCAGGGGGGATACGCTCGATGGTGCGGGAGACGGTGCTGGCGCCGGATGATTTTGTGTTGCCGCTCTTCGTGCGGCATGGCGAGGGGGTGCGCCAGGCGATCGGATCCATGCCGGGTCACGCCCAGTTGTCGGTCGATATGTTGGCTGAGCAGGTCGGACCTCTGACGGAGTTGGGTCTGCAGGGTGTGATCTTGTTTGGCATTCCGGCAGAGAAGGACCCGATCGGGGAGGAGAATTTCGCGGAGCAGGGGATCGTGCAGCAGGCGATACGGGCGCTGAAGCGGGACTTCCCAGAGTTGATTGTGATGACGGATGTCTGTATGTGCGAGTACACCAGTCACGGGCACTGTGGGCTACTGCATGATTGGCCAGCTGAGAGCAATCGGGGTAGTAAGAAGGAGGCGGACCTACCTTCTGGCTATGTGCTGAACGACGAGAGCATCGAGATTCTTGGCCGCGTCGCGGTCAGCCACGCCGAGGCGGGGGCGGACGTGGTTGCGCCATCGGCAATGATGGATGGACAGGTGGCAGCGATCCGGCAAGCGCTGGACGAGGCAGGGTATGAGCATCTGCCGATCATAGCCTACTCCGCCAAGTTCGCCAGTGCCTTCTATGGGCCCTTCCGTGACGCGGCAGAGAGCCCGCCCGCCTTCGGCGACCGCTCCCAGTACCAGATGGATCCGGCCAACCGTCGCGAGGCGCTGCGCGAGTCGGCGCTGGACGTGCAGGAGGGGGCGGATATTCTTATGGTAAAACCAGCACTTCCCTATCTCGACATTATCCGCGATACGCGTAACACCTTCCCCCATCCCCTCGCTGCCTACAATGTCTCGGGCGAGTATGCGATGGTGAAAGCGGCTGCCGAGCGGGGCTGGATCGATGAGCGGCGGGTTGCTTTGGAAACCCTTCTTAGCATCAAGCGCGCGGGCGCCGATATCATCATTACATATCATACGCCGGATGCGTTGAGGTGGCTACGGAACGGCTCGGGGAGCGGGGAGCGGGGAGCGGAACGGACGGGGAGCGGGGAGTGAAATGGTGGAGGAGGCAGTAGGGGTTATGATGCGTGTGGACGACAGGAGGGTTGGAGAAATAGGTTTATGAAGAGTGATGATCAGATGACTGGCCGTTTCCTCCGCGCCTGCCGTGGCCTGCCGGTTGACCAGACGCCGGTGTGGTTGATGCGGCAGGCGGGGCGGTATATGGAGGCGTACCGGGCGATTCGGGCAAGGCATAGTATGTTGGAGGTGATCCGCACGCCGGAGTTGGCGGCGGAGATTACGTTGCAGCCGATCGACGCCTTCGATCTCGATGCGGCTATCATCTTTGCGGATATCTTGCCGCCATTGATCGGGATGGGCCTCGACTTGGAGTTCGTGAAGGGCGAGGGCCCCGTTATTCACAACGCGATCGAGACGACCTACGATATCGATCTGCTTGGTACGCCACCAGCAACGGAGACGATGCCTTTCACGTTGGAGGCGATCCGGTTGGTTGTGGCAGAGTTGGGGCCGCGCGGCATCCCGCTGATCGGTTTTGCGGGCGCACCTTTCACACTGGCAAGCTACGCGATCGAGGGGGGTGGGTCGAAAAACTACGCGAAGACGAAGGCGATGATGTACCGCGAGCCGGCCGCTTGGAAGCGGCTCATGGAGAAGCTGGTGACCGTCCAGGCTGACTACCTCATCCAGCAGGCAAGGGCTGGCGCCTCAGCGCTCCAGCTCTTCGACTCGTGGGCGGGCGCGGTGAGCAAGCAGGACTACGTCCGCTACATCCAGCTCTACAACAGGAAGCTCTTCCAGATGCTGGAACGGGCAGAGGTGCCGACGATCAATTTCAGCACCAAGACAAGTGCCTATATCGAAGAGATCGCCGCTTGCGGGGGCGATGTGGTGGGTGTGGACTGGCAGATGCCCCTGGACGAGATGTGGTCCCGTATCGGCTACGAGCGCCCCATCCAGGGCAATCTCGACCCGGTCGCCCTGCTCGCCCCCTGGCGCGAGCTCAAGCCTCGCATTGATGACGTACTCGAGCGCGCCGCTGGCCGCCCCGGCCACATCTTCAATCTCGGCCATGGCATCCTGCCTATGACGCCGGTGGAGAATGTGAGGCGGTTGGTGGACTATGTACATGAGCGCACGGAGATGGCGGTGCGAGCGTAAGACGTAAAATGTAATGGGGAACGAACGATACGACTTGTGGAGCATAACGTGCCTGATATCAACTACCCTATTGGTGTGCTGGTGATGGCCTACGGAGGGCCGAATTCGTTGGAGGAGTTGCCGGGTTATCTGGCAGATATTCGTTCGGGGAGGCCGACGACGCCGGCTGTGTTGGAGGAGATTACGCATAATTACCGTCAGATCGGTGGCAAGTCGCCGCTGCTGGCGTTTACGCGCGAGCAGGTGGAAGCGGTCGCGGCGCACTTCGATCCGGAGTTGTTCCGCTTTTATCTGGGCATGCGACATTGGGCGCCATGGATCGAAGAGACGGTGCGGGATATGCTGGACGATGGCATCACCCATGGCGTTAGTATCGTGCTCGCGCCCCACTACAGCACGATGAGCGTTGGGAAGTACCAGAGGAAGATCCAGGATGGTATGGAGATGTACCGGGGCCAGATCGAGTGGGAGCATGTCAAGAGCTACCACGATCACCCCAAGTATATCCAGGCGCTCGTCAACCGCGTCAGAGAGGGAGTAAGTCGCTGGCCGAAGGAGGAGCGTGACGAGGTGCATGTGATCTTCAGCGCCCATAGCCTCCCGGTGCGTATCCTGGAGATGGGCGACCCCTACGATAAGCAGTTGCGCGAGACGGCGCGGCTGGTGGCCGACCAGGCCGGGTTGCAGGAGGGGCAGTGGTCCTGGAGCTACCAGTCTGCCGG
>JALZCF010000056.1 GCA_030863245.1 Chloroflexota bacterium | reverse complement strand
GAGCAAGAAAAAGAGGAACAGGTAGGCAACACAGGAGCGTGTTGGGCGGCGAGCCGACATCGAGTTACTCCGGGTCAATCGCCGCCAGGACTGCCATCAGGCGCTCATGATCACTTTTCAGAAGGATGGCGCTCTCCCGGGCAGCGCGTTGCAGCCAGTGAAGGTCGCCACCCCGGCGTGCCATCACCCGACGAATGTGCGCGGCGAGCACTTGCTCGCTTGGTGTCTCGCACTTCGCACCGACGAGAAGACGGAAATAGGTAAGATTTTCTGTTAGACGCTGCACCTCCCGCGCATCAGCCTTATGGACGGCGTGATGGAGCGGTGGGGGCGAGGGCGGCAAGGTCTGGCGGACTCGTTCCCCATCCTGCCAACCCACGAGCACGACCCGGAAAACGGTCTGGAGCAGGCGCTCCAGCTGCGGGTGGGCGCGATAGACGTTCTCGTCCACCACGCCTGCCTCCGAGCGGCGCACCGCGCGTCGTCCTGCATCGGGACTGGAGGTGGTACCGTAACAAACCACCCCGTAACAGTAACATTGGCCGCCTAGATTCACCTTCACCAACTCCCCTAGATCGGGAGGCTGGTGTAGGGTCAAGCTTTCTGCGAGGAAGTCGAGCGAGGTGGTCTCGATTATCTCACCAATCATTTTTCCATAACCCGTAGCGAGTCTCTTATACGCCGCGCAGTCGCTTGTGGTACGCTTTTGCGGGGCGGAAGGTGGTGAGGCCCTCGCGTTGGAGGCGCTCGGCAATGAGCTGCTTCACCCACTCGCGGTCGTTCGTGGAGATCACGGCTGCCTCGTGAGCCTCGTGAAGGATCGGCGGGTACGGGGGCAGCTGGCCAGAGCGGCAACATTGATCGTGGAGCACACCGTGGACCAAGTCGAGGAGCTCCGGATCGTCGGCTACCCAGCGGGGCATCTCGACCCGGGCAATCTCGTCGCCCGTGCTCATGTAGAAGTAGACGATTTTATGTGGTTCTGGGTAGCGCTTCAGGATCTCGGCCTGACTCGCAAAGCAGCAGGAACGCTCGCCCGCCTCAAGGAACTCGAAGAGTAGGGCGGGGTCACGGAAGTCGTTCAGGTGGTAGCATAGCTCCAGTTCCCGCTGGCCCTTACTGTGACATTGCTGGCATCGATCCGGTGTGGTGGGGCAGAGGTAGATTTTGAGCGTGTTGACCAGCTCGAAGCTCTCCGTATCGGAGATGTAGCCCACGATGGGGATCCGCTGCTCCCGTAGCCGTTCAAAGGCGTCGAGCAGGCGCTCCATCAAGAACCAGCGATCCTGCGTCTCGTTTTGGAGTCCCCACATCACCAGTTGCCCATCCACGAGCGCCACACAGGGCTCCGCTGGCTGTCCGGCAAGGTCGGGCAGGGCCGCAATCTCCTCCACACGCATCAGCAGGCTGAGCCGCCGAGCGTCGATAGGCTGTTGTCGCTTCTCATCCCAGTAGAGATCTGCTTGCTGGTAATAAAGCTGGGCCCACGCGTCAATCTCCGCAAAGGAGGTATCGCCATAACAGAGGGTCACCAGGCCTAGGTTGAGGAGGTAGTAACGGGCCGGGCTGTCTCGCTCAGGAGGAATGTTTGAGCCATCGACCGCGACGACACGGTAGCCATAGGGGGCCGGTGGGGCTGCAACCCGCTCGTCCAACTCGCCCAGCGGCTCCGGTGCAAGCGTGGTGCCCTTCTCCCGCCTGTGCATCTCTAGTTTTGCGTCGAGTCGCATCCGGTCGTGTGTGCGAAGCAGTCGGCGCGCCTCCTGGAGCCAGATGCGCCGCTCGCTCGCATTCAGCGCCACACTCATTCGGTCGATATCGTTGATGATCTGCTCGAGGTGGAGCGTCATAGGAACGATCTATCCTGCTGTGCTTCGCCGTTCGTTGTATCTAGCCCATAACTATAACACGCCCAGAAAAATCATCGAAAAGTTTGCAGCGGGAGAATGGGACAACTACAATCGCTCCCCATGAACCGAAAGCTATCACGTGTTGCTGGCCGCCATCTTGTGGTCGCTGGCCTTTATCTTGTACTCGCGCTCCTGCTTTGGTGGCCATTGCCTGCCCATATCACTACCCACGTACCGGGTAGCGACACGTGGGCGTTTGACGAATATACCTTTGTATGGAACCTGTGGTGGTTCCGGCACGCCCTGCTCGATCTGGGAGTCAACCCCCTCCAG
>JALZCF010000037.1 GCA_030863245.1 Chloroflexota bacterium | reverse complement strand
GGGAGGGAGAATGCGCAGCCCACCATGTGTCCGATCCAAATCCCACGGACGTCCGTTCGCGAGATGATCATTAAGGGAGTGGGAGCGGTACTGCTCGATGATCCACACGTGTGAGATGCCACTATGCATCAGATTGCTGAGGGGAATGTCGATCAGGCGGAAGACGCCGGCAAAGGACATGACGGGCTTCGCCCGTCGCTCGGTGAGCACCCCGAGACGGCTTCCTTCTCCCCCAGCCAATACAAGTGCTAACGTTCTTTGAAGAATCACTCTTTTCCCCATTCATGATGTGATGTAGCGATCTAACCCGCTTGTTAGAAGCTGATCAGTCCGGCACCGAACAGGGGTGCAAAGACGAGTGCCACGATGCTCATCAACTTGATAAGGATGTTCAGGGCGGGCCCGGAGGTGTCCTTGAAGGGGTCGCCCACGGTGTCGCCGACCACCGCAGCCTTGTGGCTGGGTGAGCCCTTGCCGCCGAACACCCCTGTCTCGATCCACTTCTTTGCGTTGTCCCATGCACCGCCGGCGTTTGCCATCATTACAGCAAGCATGAAGCCAGAAGCAGTTGCCCCGATGAGCAACCCGGCCAGTGCCTCCTCGCCTAAAAGAAAGCCTACGGCAAGTGGCACGACGACGGCCAGCACGCCGGGAACCACCATCTCGCGCAGCGCCGCCTGAGTAGAAATGCCGACGCAGGCACGATAGTCGGGCGTGCCGGTACCTTCCATCAGACCGGGGATCTCCTGGAATTGGCGGCGGACCTCCTGCACGATCGCCATCGCCGATTTACCGACTGCAGTCATCGTGAGGGCGGCGAAGAGGTAGGGCAACATGGCGCCCAGTAGGAGGCCACCGAGCATGACCGGATCGAGCAGGTTCAACTCTTCGATGTCGGCTACATCCGCGTAGGCGGCCATCAGCGCGAGCGCCGTGAGGACAGCCGAACCGATCGCGAAGCCCTTGCCCGTTGCCGCCGTCGTGTTGCCGAGAGAGTCGAGCGCGTCGGTGCGGTCGCGAACAGCAGGAGGGAGGTGTGCCATCTCTGCGATACCTCCCGCGTTGTCTGCGACAGGACCGTAGGCATCCGTCGCCAGCGTTACACCCAACGTGGAAAGCATGCCAACAGCAGAGAGTGCAACGCCAAAAAGGCCAGCGAGCCAGTAGGCGACGATAACGGCGACCACGACGATGATCGCGGGCGCCACGGTCGAGAACATCCCGACTGCCAGCCCCTCGATAATGAGGGTGGCGGAACCGGTCTCGGCACTGCGCGCAATCCCCTGCGTGGGGGACTCGGTGTAGGAGGTAAAATACTCCGTGAAGTAGCCGATCAAGTTCCCAGCGATCAGGCCCGTCACTACCACACCAAACAGGCTCCAGCTTACCGTCTCATCCGTCAGCAGCACCAGCGCTGCAACGCCGAGCAACACCAGCCCGGAGGCACCGTACACAGCCGTTCGCAGGGTCTGGAGTAGATCTTCCTGGGTAGCCTCCTCACCGGTGCGTACCAAGAAGGTACCGATAATCGAGGCAACAATGCCGACGGACGCCACAAGGAAGGGCAGTGTCACCGCGCTCGCCCCGATCCCGAAGGAGGTGGCCGCCAGCGCCGACGCCGCAATGATCGAGCCAGCGTAGGACTCGAAAAGGTCGGCGCCCATACCGGCCACATCACCCACGTTATCGCCCACGTTGTCGGCAATCACGGCCGGGTTGCGCGGGTCATCTTCCGGGATACCCTTTTCCACTTTACCCACGAGGTCGGCACCCACGTCCGCCGCCTTGGTGTAGATACCACCGCCGACACGTGCAAAGAGGGCAATGCTGGAAGCGCCAAAGCCGAAACCTGTGATCGCCTGGAGCGCGTCCGCATCCCTCCCGAACAGGAAGAAGAGCGCCGAGAGGCCCAGCAAGCCGAGGCTCACCACCGACATGCCCATGACTGTGCCTGAGCCGAACGCCACACGTAGGCCATCGTTCAGCGACCGCTGTGCCGCGGCTGCTGTACGTAGGTTGGAGCGCACCGCGATGTTCATGCCGATGTTGCCCGCCAAACCGGAGAGCAGGGCGCCCACGACGAAGGCAATGGCCGTCTCGATGCTAAGCGCAAAGCCTACTAGGACCGCAACGACTGCGACGAAGACGACCAGCACGCGGTACTCACTAAATAGAAATGCCGTCGCACCCTCCTGGATTGCATGCCCAATGCGGATCATCTCATCGGTGCCCGGCTCGCGGCTCATCACTCCCTGTGCCGTATAACCGACAAACAGTAGGCCGACGACACCTAGGATGATGGAGACTACTATTGGATCCATACTATCGATTCCTCCCCATTTATTCATTGGTCGGTGACGAATGAAAAGTGCGGCCACTGCCCACGACTACCCACTACCCACCGCCGTCTGTTCTCTGACTACTGACATCTGTTGTTGCTGACGTCAGGCAAAAAAATAGTCAGCTTCTCGCGCGACGGTGCGTTTTGAAGCTGGCTACTTTCTCTAGTGACCGCGTACGCGGCGCTTGTGACAAACGGCACAATTTATATCACACTTCACTACGTGGAGCAATTCACGTTTTCTCTGTCTCCTGCTCTTTTGCTTCCTCACGTGCCTGCAGGGCTTGCCATACGCGCTCTGGCGTGGCAGGTATCTCATTCAACCAGACCCCTACAGCGTCGTGGATGGCATTGACGACGGCAGGGGCGACCCCATCCATTGGGATCTCGGCAACGGCTTTCACGCCAAAGGGGTGGGAGGGTTCAAAGGTCTGGACGAAAGTGACGTCGAGACTGGGCATCTCGTGCGCGGCGAAGATGTGGTAGTCGGTGAGATCATCCTGCAGTGGACGACCCTGCTCGTCATAGGTCATCTCCTCACAAACCGCGTAACCGAGCGCCTGCGTCATGCCGCCCTCAACCTGCCCCTGTGCCGTTGCGGGATTGATAATCTGCCCCGAGTCCACCGCCATGACGAGGTGCTCTACCGTTACCTGCCCCGTCTCCGTGTCCACCACGACTTGCGCGAACTGGGCAGCGAAGGGTGGAGGTGACTCTGGCGAGACGTAGGAGCCAATCCCCATGATCTGATGTTGCTCCTCGTGGTGTAGGGAGTTGAGGGCTATCTCGTAAAGGGGAATCTTCCGCCCATCCGGTGCCCACGCGTAGCGATCCGCCAGGTCGACCTCTCCCGGAATCACCGTTGCAGGCGCACCTTTCTCGGGCCATTCGACGAAATCCTGCCGTTCCTCCATGTCCCGGTTGAAGAGCCGCGCCGCCACCTTCTGGATCTGCTTCGCGCACTGCTGCGCCGCCTTCACGGTTGCATAGCCAGAGATGTAGGTCGTGCTCGACGCGTACGCGCCCTTATCGAAGGGGGTGAAGTCCGTATCGCTCGAGTAGACAAGCATATCCTCCACCGGCACGCCCAGGACCTCGGCTGCCATCTGCGCGAGCACTGTGTCAGAGCCGGTTCCCAGATCGGTCGCGCCGACTAACATGTTGAACGATCCATCATCGTTCATCTTGATGCTCGCCGCTCCCATATCGAGGTATGGGATTGCGGTGCCCTGCATGACGAGGGCGACGCCGAGGCCGCGGCGGAGGTGGGGCTCGTTGGGGATGATGCGCCAGTCGTCAGTAGCGTGTTGCGTGTTACGTGGTTCGTGAACTGCATTTTGGGAGGTCGTTTGCTCACCGGCCCTACTTCTGCCTTTTGCCCTTTGCCCTTTGCCTTTTGATTTCTTCTCGTGCCATCCAATGAGCTGGGCGCCGCGCGCGGCGCACTCTACGAGACCGCAGGTGTTCACGATCTCGGGCTGCGGTTCGCGGCCCTCGGACCAGGCACGGGAGAAGGGGTGCTCGTCTCCGGCCTGGAGGGCGTTCTTCAGCCGAAACTCGAGCGGGTCGAGGTCGAGGGCGTGGGCGATCTTTTCCATGTGGACTTCAAGGGGGAAGAAGCCCTGCGGGCAGCCGTAGCCACGATAGGCCCCAGCGGGTGGGGTGTTGGTGTAGACGATGTCGGCGTAGTAGCGAATGTTGGCATACTGGTAGCCCTCAGGGTGGTCGCGCCACAGGCCGGGGTAGAGGGCCATTCCCTTGTGACCGGTGTTGCCCGCAACGGTGAGCGCGTGACAACCGTAGGCCCCTGTATCACTGAGGGCATACATCTCGTTGGCGACAATGGTACCATCCCTCTTGACACCAGTCTTCATCCGGACCCGCATGGGATGGCGGGAGCGAGCAGATGTGAATTCCTCCTCGCGGGTGTACTCGAAACGTACCGGGCGGCCCGTCACAATGGTCAGATGGGCTGCCACATCCTCGATCAGGACCTCCTGCTTCCCCCCGAAGCCGCCACCGATGCGCGGCTTGATGACCCGAATCTGCTTTGGCGCAAGGTCCAGTACCGGCGCAAGGATGCGGCGCACGTGGAAGGGGACCTGGGTCGAGGTACGAATCACCAGACGATCATTCTCGTCCCACCAAGTCACCACGGCGTGGGGCTCGATGCTCGCCTGCTGCACCTTCGGCACGACGTACTCCTCCTCGAAGATGTAATCTGCTTCCTCGAAGCCCGCCTCCACATCGCCAATATCAATCCGGATCTTGGAGGCCAGGTTGTGCTCCGGTTCCGAGTCGAAGGGTACGTACTCCGGCTCGTCGTGGATCACGACCGCTTCCTCCTTCATCGCGTCCCGCGGATCCAGGATCGCAGGCAGTTCCTCGTACTCCACCTCGATCAACTCCAACGCCCGCTCTGCGATCTCCTCTGTCTCCGCGGCCAGGAAGGCGACGCGATCGCCCACGTAGCGCACCTTTCGATCGAGCGAGAACATGTCGAGGGGGCCGGGAATAGGATCGCTCTGACCGGCGGTGGAATAAACAACACGCGGTAGGTCCTCGTGGGTGAGCACCGCGTGCACGCCCGGCAAGGCGCGCGCCTTCGAGGCATCGATGCGCTTGATCCAGGCATGGGCGACGGGCGACTTGAGAAGCTTGGCGTGCAGCATGCCGCGCATCTCGATATCGTCGGTGAAGGTTGGCTTGCCAAGCGCCAGCTTCACCGCATCCACCTTCACCTCCGGCTTCCCCACCACGTCCCAGTTCTCTGACGGTGGTCGCACCCGCATCGGGCG
>JALZCF010000013.1 GCA_030863245.1 Chloroflexota bacterium | reverse complement strand
GATGGGTAACGACGAGGCAGCTGTGAGCTACGGACCGCACGCGTTGGACGTCCAACGCGTGCGGTCCGTAGCTCACAGCTGCCTCGTCGTTACCCATCTCTTACCAGTCCTTCGACGTTGTGTCGCTTTTCATCAATCAATCCAATAATGAACTGGATCTAGCGCGACGAAGGCTTTATACTGATGAAGAAGGCCTTTCAAGGCTTTTCGCGGGAGTCCTAACGCCGAACATGTGCAACGAAAGACGTCGTATTACGTCACAAAGGGATACTTCGTAATGTTACCTGACCTACCGTTGCCGTCACCACACTCACCCATCTCATTGGCAGTTCACGCACCACGCACTACGCACCACGCACCATACAACACAGTACGTCAACAAGGAGAATCCCCATGAATAGCGAACAACTTATTACCGCCTGCCGCGAGGCGGACGTGCGTCTGATCCGATTCCTGTACTGTGACAATGGCGGCATCATCCGCGGCAAGCTCACGCCGATCGACCATCTTGCGGATCGCCTCCAGAGCGGAATGGGACTAACCGTGGCAATGCAGGCCATGAACATGCTGGATCAGCTGCAGCCGGTGGAGGGCATGGGACCGGTAGGGGAGATTCGCTTGCTGCCCGATCCCGATAGCTTCGTCATTCTTCCTTATGCCCCGCGCAGCGCGGCAATGATGTCTGACATGATGACCCTGGATGGCGCGCCATGGGGCGCCTGTCCGCGCACCTTCCTCCGCCGCATGGTCGCGCGGGCGGCCGACGAGGATATCGCCGTGCTGGCTGCCTTCGAGAACGAATTCTCGCTACTGCGTCCCAACGATCGCGGGGGCTATGAGCCCATCGATACCGGCCTCTGTTTCAGTGCCGTCTCGATGGGTGGGGCAGCTGCCGTGATGGACGATATCATCACGGCGCTGGACAAACAGCAGATCCCGATCGATGCCTACTATCCGGAGCTGGGTCACGGACAGCAGGAGTTGCCTGTCCGCCACACTGCACCCCTGCAGGCGGCCGACAACCAGATCTGGGTGCGCGAGACCGTGCGGAACGTAGCCGCGCGGCACGGCTTGCTCGCCTCCTTCGCGCCGAAACCGATGCCAGAGCAGGCTGGCAACGGATGCCACATCCACTGGAGCCTCTGGGACCGAACAGGGCAACGGAACCTGCTGGTCGATGCCGACGTGGAGGATACCGCCTACCCGCTGAGCCAACTGGGTCGCCACTTTATCGCGGGCGTACTGGCTCACCTGCCCGGCCTGCTAGCCCTGACCGCCCCCAGTTATAACTCCTATCGTAGGCTCCAGCCGCACTTCTGGAGCAGTGCCTTCACCTCCTGGGGACCGGACAACCGAGAGGCCGCAGTTCGCGCCGTGTCCAGCAAGTGGGGAAAGGAGACAGCCAGCTTCAATCTAGAGCTGAAGCCGAGTGACGCCAGCAACAACCCCTATCTGGCGCTGGGTGGCTTGATTGCGGCCGGGCTAGACGGTATCCAACGGAGCCTGGATCCCGGCGAACCCGTGCTCGTGGACCCCGCCACACTGAGCGAGGAAGAACGGGCCGCGCGAGGCATCGAACGCTACCCTACCACGCTGGCGGAGGCCCTCGACGCCCTGGAGCAGGACGATTGGCTCATGAACGCCCTTGGCCCGGAGTTGGCCACCTCCTATCTCGCCGTCAAGCACTCGGAGTACGCCGCCTTCGCCGCCGAAGATGAGCACTTCGAGATCCAGCATCACCTGTACAAGTTCTAGTGGGGAACCCGACGAGGTGACCATGGATCTCAGCGCCATTCCTATCTTCGACCACCACGCTCATCCGCTGCTGAAGCCGGAAGCGACCCAGGAGCCCGGCACGTTTCGGCGCTGGTTCAGTGAGTCCACCCATCCGCTCGTGCACGACCGGCATGTGCCCCACAGCCTATTTTTCCGGACAGCCCTTCGTTGGCTCGCCGAGCGGCTGGGATGCGAGCCGACGCTGGAGAGCGTTCTCGCCGCGCGCGCCGCGCAACCCTATGAAGCCTGGGTGCGAGCGCTCTTCGATGAGGCCAACATCGAGGTGGTCCTATGTGATTACGGGTACGGGGCGACTCAAGCCTACGATCATGGTGCGATGCAGGCGCTACTACCCTGCCGTATCAAGCCGATCCTGCGTCTCGAATCGCTGGCCGAACGCCTGATCCGCCAGCACGTGACCTTTGACGAGCTAGAAGATCGCTACGCGGCAGCGGTGTGTAACGCGCGAGTGGATGGGTATGTCGCCCTCAAGAGCATCATTGCCTACCGGAGCGGCTTGGCGGTCGCGCCCGTCCGGCGGGACGAGGCCGCCGCAGCGTTTGACGCGCTCCGTGGGCTGGTCGAGCACGAGGGCCGGGTTCGGCTAGACCGCAAACCGCTGTGCGATTACCTGCTCCTCCTGGCGCTGGATCAGGCGGCCGAACAGGGGCTGCCGGTCCAGTTCCACACCGGCTTCGGGGATAGCGACGCCGACCTGCGTCTGGCGACTCCCCTCCACCTGCGATGGCTCATCGAGCGCTACGAGCACGTACCGTTGATCCTGTTGCACGCGGGCTGGCCCTTTTACCGCGAGCTCGCGCACCTCGCCGCCATCTACCCCAACGTCTGGATGGACCTTTCCCTGGCGATCCCCTTCGCCACCGTAGGCATCCCCGCCATGCTACGCGAGGTGCTAGGGATGGCGCCCTTTAGCAAGCTCCTCTTCGCCACGGATGCCTTCACGATGCCGGAGATCTACTGGCTCGCCGTACGGTGGGGCCGGTGGGGATTGGGGCAGGTGTTGACGGCGATGGTCGAGGACCGCTTCCTTAGTGCGAGCGAGGCCGAGACCGTTGCCACGGCAATTCTATGGGAAAATGCGCGCACGCTCTACGCCCTGCCTGTTTGATGAGCGCTCATAGGCCGAGAGATGCTCGCTTCCCTTTATTCTGCAATGGATAGCGAAAGGAAGATAGTGATGACCTCCACCAGCGGACAACGCAGCAACCAACCCCTGGCCATCTACTACGAACATCCCGAATGGTTCAAGCCACTCTTTGCGGAGCTCGAGCGGCGCGGCATTGCCTACGAGCGACTGCTTGCCCATGCGCACCACTTCGATCCCGCGCAGCGCCACAGCCCGTACAGCCTCGTCGTCAACCGCATGAGCCCCTCGGCCTACACGCGCGGCTATGGCCACGCCATCTTCTACACCCTGCGCTATCTCGCCTACCTCAAAGCGATCGGCGCGAATGTGCTCAACGGTTACGATGCTTTCCAGTATGAGATCTCCAAGGCGCGCCAGGTGAACCTCTTCGAACAGCTGCAGTTGCGTTATCCGCGAGCGCTTGTGATCAATCATCCCTCTCAAGCCCCGCTTGCCGCCAGGGACTTGACCTTCCCGGTTGTGGTCAAGCCCAACATTGGTGGAAGCGGTGCCAAGATCGTGCGCTTCGACTCGTTGCAAGAATTACAACAAGCTGCCGAAAATGAAATTCTTGATTTGGGGATCGATCACACAGCATTGGTGCAGGAGTATCTACCTGCCGCGGGTAATCGCATCGTACGCGTCGAGATCCTCGATGGCCAGTTTCTCTACGCTATCCGTCTCTTCCTCACGGCGGGCGAATTCAATCTCTGTCCCGCCGATTACTGTCAGGTGCCGGAGTCAGAGCAGGCAGGGCATTCTGAGGAACCGGTGGAAACAGTATCAGGAAGCAGTCCATTGGTAGAAGGTTACACCCCGCCTTCGGAGGTGATCGAGGATGTGAAACGAATCACCGTGGCAGCGCACATCGAGGTCGGCGGCGTCGAATACCTCGTGAACGAGCGCGACGGCCAAGTCTACTACTACGACGTCAACGTCCTCTCCAACTTCGTCGCCAACGCCCCCGATGTCATAGGCTTCGACCCCTTCCCGCACCTGGTTGACTTCCTGCTAAAGCGCGCAGGCATCGAGTGATACCGGTTCGACGCCGACTTCCACTCCCTCCAGTCGCACAACCGTGAGCGCTGGGTCGGGGTCGCCACCACCTGGCTATAAGGCGTGGCGCTACCCCCGGTCGACCTGATCCAGCTGGGCGACACCTACTTCGTTCGCGATGGCCACCACCGCATCTCCGTCGCCCGCGCCCTAGGCTATGCCTACATTGACGCGAACGTGACCGTCTGGCAGTAGATGAGTAGATGATCGAGGACTTCCCTCACCTACAGCTTTGTGCTACTCTAATTAGCTTTGAGGTTCAAAACCAGTAACGCTGGAAGCTTCCATAGCTCATATAGCTGCCACAGCTCCCACGGCAGCTATATGAGCTATGGGAGCTATGGGAGCTACTTCCCAGTACCGAACTTGCTCGTCAAGAGCGATTAGACTGCGCGTGCCATGAAAGGAAAACGGTATTGAAACTAATTCTGACTTTTGCTGCTGTATTTACAGGTAACATGGCACTTTTTTATGTTGTCCATACCCTTTTTCCTTCCTATAGATACCTCTTGATAACAGAAGGTCATTTTGTTGAGAATCTTACAGCTGTCATCTTCCTCGGTAGCTTTTTGTCCGCTGTGTTTCTATTGTTCCACTCAAAGAAGCGAGCTCAGGTCGCCTTTCCGCTTTTGGTTGCCCTCCTTGGTCTCTTAGGATTTCTCGACGAACTAAGTTTCGGCCGGCAATATATCAATCTTCCAGAGCCTAGCCTTTACGGAGTCGGCATTGATGCCGTCCACGATCTCTTCAAGGTGATCTACTTGATTGTTGTGGTATGGGGTGGTCCCGGTAGAGTGCTCATTCTCGCTGCTATCACCGCCGGAGTCGTGCTTCTCTACTGGCTCTGGAACAGGCACCAGCAGACGACTTCATTATCGACTCTGGAGACCTTGCTCCAACCTCGGTACATCTTCCTCTTCCTCTGTGGGCTGTTCATATTCATAGCGCTCGTGATAGATTTAGAGTTCAACGAATCGCCCTCGGTATTATTGCTCGAAGAATTGCTCGAGTTGAACGCCGCCCTAGCATTACTGTTTTGCAGCGCTGCTCTCTACCCTAAGAGTGAGCGTCGACCCGTTCCTCGGCCCATCTAGGAGCCGCCAGCCGCCGCGCCGCCCCCCTTCCCCTGCTCACGGAGGGCCTCAAGCACCCCGGCTGAATGACCCAGATGCGAGTTGGGCTAGATAGGTTCGTTCAGCTCTACGCCTTTTGGCGTAGAGCTCTCTCCGTCTAACAGCCTGCTCTACTTTCGTTGAATGTGCCGACGCGGGATGCCCATTAGATGGGTATAATACTCCTAGCGCAGGATCAAGGGCGCGTTTCGGGGATTGAAGATTGGAAAGAGGAAGTAGCATACCATGCAGCGTCGCTCGTTTGGTTGGATATTGTTGTTAGTGATGATTGGACTGGGAGTGTGGAGCCCGCTTTCCCAGGCGACGCATGCTGCCCCGGGTGCTTCGACGTCGGCCTATTTTCCGGTCGTCCTCGTCCCGGCCACCCCGACCCCCGCGCCCACTGCGACGCCGGTACCTGAACCCCCTTACGGCTCGGTCATCCCTAACGATCCCTACTTCCGTAATGCGCAGTGGAACCTCGAGCGGGTGCGCGCAGCAGAGGGATGGAGTATTTCGACGGGGCGGGATGTGACCATCGCGATCATAGATACCGGGGTGGATTATAGGCATCCTGATCTGGCCGGCCGTTTCGTCGATCCGTCGGTTTGGTACGATTTCTCTGAGAATGACCGCGACCCGATGGATGGCAATGGGCACGGGACTCACGTCGCGGGCATTGCGGCCGCGGCGACCAACAATGGCCAGGGGGTCGCTGGAACCTCCTGGGGAGGGCGCATCCTCCCGCTCAAGGTACTGCGAGACGACGGAAGCGGCTATCTTTCATGGTCCGCCGCAGCCGTGAAATATGCGGCGGACCATGGCGCACGTGTGATCAACATGAGCCTAGGTGGACGGAGTCCGAATGCGGCGCTGCAGAGCGAGATTCTGGCCGCCCGCGCACGGGGGGTTGTCGTCGTAGCGTCGGCAGGCAACTGTCACGCCGGCTCCACCTCGGCCTCCTGCAACTATACGGATGATGCACCGAGCTATCCCGGCAAGATGGATGGTGTTCTCGCCGTCGCAGGGACCACACGCTCCGACGCTCACGCGCCCTACTCCACGGTGGGCGGCTACGTGGACGTTGCGGCGCCCGGGGGTGACAGCAGCAGCTCGTCCGCACGCGTTTACAGTACCCTTCGGAACGGTAGCTACGGGGGGCTAAGCGGGACCTCCATGGCGGCACCTCATGTATCAGGCCTCGCCGCCCTGATCCTCGGTGAGGTGCCCTGGTGGTCGGCGGAGCAGGTGGAAGCGCTCATCCTGGACACGGCTGTCGATCTGGGTAGTCCCGGGAAAGATCCCTATTTCGGCGCGGGGCTAATCGACGTGCGTCGCGCGCTGGAGTCGGTGTGGTACCAACAAGCTACAGCAGTTGACAGTCAGGCCGCAGGGGAAGCCAGCCCGCTGGGAGAGGACCTGGCAACCCTGGCCACGGACTGTGACATCCCTCACGCCTCGGATCGTCTCTTGGTACAACGATCATCCGCTGGAAAGGCAGCCCTCGACGCCGTTCCCGATGGTGTCAGTTATCGAGTACTCGCCAACTTGACGGCCTGGCAGGTACTCCAGATACCCGACGGACAAGCCTGCGGTGTGATGAAGGCCCTCAACGCAGCAGGCAAAGGCGCCGTAGCAGAGTTGGATGTGATCATCTCTGCAGAGTAACTAGACTGTTACGCTGCGGTCGCCCGTCGAGCAGATGGCCGCTACGTCTTTGCGTCCGCGTTCTCCTTCTCCCTTACGTACCCAAGGAGGATTCTTTCCTGGATCTCTAGGTTTCGTATCCTGGCATCCTCTAGCCTTTGCTGGGCTTCCATCAACTCCAGCTTCCGCCTGTGCCTATCCTCCAAAAATCGCCGTGTGTGGTTCAGCAGCGTATCCACTGTTCCAAGTCCTACCCCAAACACGATGAGCCCTGCGAGAAAATACAGAATGGCTTCCATCACACCCTCCAACCACCAGTACCCTGCGCGACACCCGTTACCGTTACATCTCCTACGTGGGCAGTAATTATACCCGTTGTGCTACAAAGCCTCACAAGCATGCGGAGACGGTTCGTAGTAAACACTTTAGTGTTCGTGAGGCGGACGAACACTAATGAGGATTGTTTATTAAATCGGGGTATTGGACCGACGCTGCGTTACCCTGTTTATTTCTACAATTCTCATAAGTGTTTACTACGTTCACAGCACAATTGGTATTATACCAACTGCGTCTTGAAATGGCGTAACCCGTTCGTAGTCCCCACTGCAGTAGGTGCCGCTGGTCGGCACCTCCAA
>JALZCF010000685.1 GCA_030863245.1 Chloroflexota bacterium | reverse complement strand
CCTCCCACCTGTGCTAACACGGGGCCGCGGGGCGAGCCGTTACTTGGCCCCGTCATTGAATACCCACACGCGAGTCAGACAGGACCTGCAGGACTTGCGGTTGTAGGAGGTTACCTCTACCGTGGGGACGCACTGCCCAGTCTTCAGGGACAGTATCTCTTCGGGGATTGGAGTCAACGCTTTAATCGGCCCGACGGGCAACTACTTGCCGCTACGCCCACGTCGTCAGGATTATGGTCCATACGGCAGCTGTCCATCGTGGATACGACCAACGGCGAGCTTGGCCATTTCGTTCTGGGGTTCGGTGAGGATAACGCGGGCGAGATCTATATTCTCGCCTCGCAGGCAACCGGCCCAACCGGAACGTCAGGGAAAGTCTTCAAAGTGGTGTCTGCAGAGTGATCCATGGAACAAGTGCTTGTACGCCTTCTAAGGCGATACCTCTCTGATCCACAGTTTCATATTCAGATTCTGTTGTTCCTAGGACTAGCAGGAGCAGCCTGGCTACTGGCACGACAGCTACGAAGAGCACAGTGGTCTCTGCCGGGGTGGCGCTGGCAGGAATCTTTACAACCTTTTTACTTTCCGCTCTTTGGATTGCTCGGCGGGCGGCTCATCGAGGAAATCCTAAACCAGCTGGAATGGAGTTCTTTGACGTTCAGGCGTTTATATGCGCTCTTCTGGATACTTCTGTTCTACCGACTGGCCGTCGTGCTGGTCCGAAAGATTGCGCCAGAATCTGCCCCAATGATCAGACAGCGGATCCTGTTACCGCTGGCAATCCTTTTTGTCATCTTGCGGCTTGCCGGACAACTAAGCCTCCTGCTAGCGCTGTCAAACCAGATTGTACTGTTCAGGGTTGGCGAGGGTGAAGACGCTTTTACGCTTACCCTATCACTACTCATTTTCGGGCCGCTCACCCTTATCTTGCTCTACGTTATCGCGCAGGGAGTCCGCACCCTCCTCGTCGAGGACATACTGCCAAGTGCCGGGCTCAGCGAGTCCCGCTCCTACGCCACCGGCACGCTGATCGGCTACGTTATCCTGTTTGTTGGGGTACTCATGGCCCTGGCAGCCCTCGGCATCGACCTTACCACCCTCGCGGTCTTCGGCAGTGCCCTGGCGGTGGGCATCGGCTTTGGCCTGCAAGATACCATTAACAACCTCGTGAGTGGCTTCCTCCTCATGTTTGACCCCTCCATCAACGTCGGTGACACGATTGAGGTCGCGAACGAGCGCGGCGTAATCCGTCGCGTCGGGATTCGCAACACCGTGATCGAGGCACTCGACGGCACACAGATCATTATGCCAAACGCAACCCTGTCCAGTTCTCCGGTTCTCAACCTGACCTACTCTCGCCGGCCCGTGAAGGTAACAACGGCTCTCCCCGTTGCAATAGGCGCTGACCCTCACGAGGTCGAGGAGGTCGTCATGACAATTCTCGCCGCCCATCCTGACGTGCGGGAAACTCCGACGCCCACCGTAACCCTCCAGAGTTTCGGACAAGGTATCATGAACTTCCAGATTGAATTCTGGGCGGACCATGTCCTAGAGAAGGGTAACACGACCAATGCGATCAATCTGGCCATCTGGGAGCAGATGCAGGAGAGGGGATACGAGTTAGCACCTGTAACCGTTCCAGGTATGGAGCGTGTAGGGTAGATACGAGGGGTCCTCCTCAGAACATTTCCTCGGCGTGGGTTGCAGCAGGCATGGGATGACTGCCTTCGGCGAATTCCGGCGGTAACGGAACGTCCTGCTCATATCCCCATGTGTCCGCCACGACATACAAGGGACGTCCCTTAACCTCCTCGTAGATACGCCCGAGGTACTCACCGATGATGCCGAGCGAGATGAGTTGCACGCCGCCGATGAAGAGCACTGCCACCAGTGTTGTCGCCTGGCCTAGCAGGGCACCGGGCCAGAAGAGTCGCCCCACCACCGCAACGACGAGCCCTACCAAGGCAAGAAAGGCGGAGATAAAGCCCATCCAGGTAGCAAACTGGAGTGGGAGATAAGAGAAGTTCGTCACAGCGTCCATTGCAAACTTGAGCATCTTCTTGAATGGATACTTTGTGCTGCCAGCATAACGTGCATGACGTTTGTAGGGCAGTGCTACCTGCCGGAACCCGACCCAGGCAGATAACCCACGCATGTAACGATGCTTCTCGCGCATCCGCCGCATCGTCTCAATCACCGCACGATCCATGAGACGGAAGTCACCCGCGTCGAGCGGGATGTCCACATTCGTGATCCGGTTGATCAGACGATAGAAGAGATTCGCCGTCGTCAGCTTGAACCAGCTTTCCCCTTCCCGTTCTGTCCTAACGCCGTAGACCACCTGATACCCCTCGCGCCACTTCGCGAACATTTCCGGGATGACCTCGGGTGGGTCCTGCAGGTCACTGTCTATGACGACGACGGCGTCCCCCCGTGCGTAATCCATCCCTGCTGTAATGGCGATCTGGTGGCCGAAGTTACGGGCAAAGCTGATGACACGCACGCGCGGATCGCGCACGTGTAGCGCACGCATGATCTCGGGAGAGTGATCGATACTCCCATCATTGACCAATATCAATTCATAGGGCACCCCGATCCCCTCCAAGACCACCGTCATCCGGCGATAGAACTCGGGAATCGTTTCCTCTTCATTCCAGACGGGTGCTACAACAGAAAGAATGGGACGCATTTAGGACCTCATCTGATGTTGCATGTTGCGTGGTGCGTGGTGCGTGGTGCGTGGCGCAGGGGGTGTAGGCTGTTTCCGTTTTCCATTGTTGGAGCCAAGCAAAAGTGTCAACAGATTGTGAACCATCCCGCATTTTCCATTTTCCCCCTTCGGTTTTACGCCCCACCTGGAACGCCTTTCGCTTCCTAGGCTCGGCTCAGTTATGGGGGGATTGTATCACAGAGGGGGGGAAGGCTGAAGGGGGGGTGAGGGGCGGTTGCACGAGACAGATTGTATGTGTGGTTGCTAGGCGGGGGCAGTGTGGTACCCTTTGTCAGGGGAAAAGATACTTCAGGAGGTGTTCGCGGAAATGGGAAACGACTTTGTAACGATCTTCATGTGCGGCGATGTCATGACGGGGAGAGGAATCGATCAGATATTGCCTCATCCTAGTGATCCGACACTCCACGAGCGATATGTGAAAGATGCGAGAGGATATGTAAGGCTCGCGGAGGAGGCAAATGGGACAGTGCCATACCCTGTCGGCCCATCCTATATTTGGGGAGACGCGCTGGAGGAATTGGAACGAGTGTCGCCGGATGTGCGGCTCATCAATCTGGAGACGAGCATCACAAAGAGCGACGCCTATTGGAAAGGGAAGGGGATACACTACCGGATGCATCCGGAGAACGTCTCGTGCATCACGGCGGCCAAGATAGATTGTTGCGCCCTCGCAAATAACCACGTTCTGGATTGGGGCTATGCCGGCCTGATCGAGACGTTGGAAACGTTGGAGGGTGCGAATGTGAGAGGTGCAGGAGCAGGTCGGACCCTCGAGGAGGCGGAAGCACCAGCCATGATGGCGGTTGAGGGAAAGGGACACGTAATCGTGTTCTCGCTTGGCTCAGAAACAAGTGGCATCCCTCGCAGTTGGGCCGCTCGGGAAAAGAAGCCAGGGGTCAATCTGTTGCCAGACTTATCAGCCAGAACGATTGGGCATATCCAGAAAGAAGTCCAGGAGGTGAAGAAGCAGGGGGATATCGTCGTCGCCTCCATTCATTGGGGCGGTAACTGGAGTTATGAGGTGCCCCCCGAACAGCTCCACTTTGCTCATGAACTGATCGATCGAGCAGGGGTCGACGTGATTCATGGCCATTCTTCCCATCATGTCAAGGGTTTCGAGGTGTATCATGGCAAGCTTATTCTCTACGGCTGCGGGGACTTTCTGACTGACTACGAGGGCATCACGGGCTATGAAGCCTTTAGAGATGATTTGGGGCTCATGTACTTCGCAACCGTCGAGGCATCGACTGGAAAGCTCACTTCCTTGCGGATGACACCTACAGAGCTGAGACGCTTGAGGGTGAACGGAGCCTCGGCGGCAGATGCACGGTGGTTAAGAGATTTGTTGAACAGGGAAGGCAGACAGTTTGGAACGCGAGTGGAGTTGACGGAGGATAACGAGTTGGTGTTGTGTGAGTGGGGCGAGGATGGGTAGCGGGACGGGGTGCGTGTTGCATGTTGCATGTTGCATATTGCGTAGTGTGTGAGACGTGTTGGGGGTTGCGGGCTGCCGGGGGTTAGGAGGTGCAAAGGGCGAGGCTTACACCTAACCCACGGCGCTTCGGGGTGCGGGCTGCCGGTGTTTACGAGGTGCAAACGTGGTGGTCCTCCGCTAGAGCACGGCGCTTCGGGGTGTGGGCCGCCGGGGGTTACGAGGCGAAACGGCACCCCTCTCCACCCCCGGCTACCAGGACAACGGTCCTGTCGGACCTAACGGCGTGTTACGCGTTACGTGTTGCATGAACTACGGGTGAGGGGGCTGAGTAGAGTGCTTGCTGTGGTAGTTCATGTAACACGGCCCGGATAGCACGCAATAGGATGAGGTTCGGTTTGTAGGTTCGGGTCAATGTGACAGGTGCGCAAGATTGTTGTGATAGATAGCACGTGACATAGGCTGTTATAGGTGTTGCTCATAATAGTGGGTCACGGTGTCCCTCGTTCCTCAGCGAGCTATGGACGCATTCGTGCGGGATTGCGGCATCCTGTGGTGCCGCGCAGCGCAACCTGCGACACCCGTGAGTTTATCTATTAGAAGGAGAGTTATCATGGCACAAATACGACAGTCCCAAGAAGTACGAGATTGGATGACGCCCGATCCGGTTACGATTGGACCCAAGACAACATTGCCCGAAGCCTTCAAGCTGATGAAAGAGTTCAATATCCGACGCCTGCCCATCGTGCATCAGGGTGATCTGGTTGGCCTGGTGACGTGGGGTAATGTGCGACAGGCCTCACCATCCGATGCGACAACGCTCAGTATCTGGGAGTTGAACTACCTGCTCAGTCAACTCACCATCGATGAGATCATGAGCAGGCGTGTGTTCACGGTAAAGCCCACCGATACGATTCACGAGGCGGCCAGCCAGATGTTCGAGCACAAAGTCAGCGGCCTGCCAGTGGTAGAGGATGGCGAGGTGGTGGGGATCGTCACCGAGTCGGATATCTTTCGGATGATCGTCCAGCAATGGGACAGGGCAGAGGAGGGCACTGAGTCAGCCGCGCTAGCTTGAGGGAGGGCGGATAAGCAAGAGCGGCCGATTGGTTCAGTACCTTGCCGTGGCGAGTTCACGCCACAGTGTGACGCTGGAGTGCCCAAGCCACCTCATTAAGACTCGGCTCCACCAGGATTTCCCCATCAAGGTAGAGTACGGGATTGACCTCCATGCCGACCCACCACCGAACCTGTGCAGCGGCGGATGGATCACGGTCCATGTCGCGGTACAAGTATCGCACTCCCATCCGGTCAAGGTAACGTCGGAGTGCCCTCCTCACGCTGCAGTACACTTCAAACCATAGCATGGCTTTGTTAATGGTATCGTCCTACGCGAGTTCGCCCCCACTGAGGAAAGCCTGAGGCCGGAGGAGCAGTACACCATCCTTGATCCGGCCGAAGTGGAGCTCAGCGAGACGATCTGGGCGGTGCTCGAAGAGGTGGAGCGCACGAAGCCAACCCGAGTGGTCTTCGACTCGCTCGCCGAATTGCGGCTCCTCGCCCGTGACCATCTCCGCTATCGACGTCAGGTCCTGGGCCTGAAACAGTTCTTTGCCGGTCGCCGCTGTACGGTACTGCTACTCGATGCCACCGAGGAGCAGGAGGGTGGCCTCGAGAGTGTTGCGCATAGCGTCGTGCAACTTGAACAGTTCATGCCAGAGTATGGCCGTGAGCGTCGTCGTTTGCGCGTCCTGAAGCTCCGTGGCAGCCCCTATCGCGGGGGGCACC
>JALZCF010000666.1 GCA_030863245.1 Chloroflexota bacterium | reverse complement strand
AGGTAGGTTCGGCGCGTTAAAAATGATGCCCGCAAAGGGATCCAGAGGACCGGGGGCGACCACGCCGAGACCGACCACCTTCCCTCCCACCTCGGGCGCAATGCGCGCCACATCCCTGACCGCGTCTGCAATCCGGTCGATGACTCTCTCAGGACCGAGTTGCGCCTGGGTCTGACGCTTGAGGCGCTCTATTATCTCTCCCTCTTCATCTACCAGCGCCGCCCGCAGGTGGGTTCCGCCAAAGTCTACGCCGACGACATACTGCTCGGTGCTCTGTGTAGCCATAGTGTACCCCTGGAGTCTCTGTCTGTTTAGCGTCTAGCGTGTGAGAGCGAAGGTGGCCGATTGCGTGTTGCATGTTGCATATTGCATGTTGCATGAGGCGTATTACATGTTCCGTCGTGCGTGGTGCATGGTGCCACTTGCAGGTCGCACTATGTAAAACGTAACACGAAATGGGAAATACGCAACACTTGCTACTCGGATCAGGGAGTATAAACTGGGATGCTGCCGCATTGTGGTGTGCGATAGGCTCAAGCATGAAGGATGCTAGCGGGTGAAGCTGGTGTTAGGGATTTCCCCCGTGCTGGCTGCTTTCGATCGTGTGCCAGATCCGCTCTACGTACTCTTGGACATCGCGACTGTAGCGCTCGAGGGTGTTACGGGGGCGTGGCAGATCGATGGGAAAGTTGCCGACGACGCGGCCAGGACGGGGACTCATGGTGATGACGCGATCCGCGAGGAAGACGGCCTCGTGAATATCGTGGGTCACGAAGAGAACGGTTGGTTGGGTGCGCTGCCACAGGTCGAGCAGGAGGTGATTCATCTCGTTGCGCAGCATGGTGTCGAGCGCGCCGAACGGCTCATCCATGAGCAGGAGGCGAGGATGGTTGATCAGTGCCCGCGCTAGGGAAACTCGTTGCTGCATGCCACCACTTAACTCGGCTGGCAGTGCCTCCTCGAAGCCGGTGAGTCCCACCGCTTCGACGAGATCGGCAATGCGCTCTGGGTCACGGGCCTTCCCAGCAACCTCCAGGGGAAGTCGCACATTGTCTACCACGGTTCGCCAGGGCAAAAGGGCAGGCTTTTGGAACACCATGCCGATATCGCTGGGCGGCTCGATGAGCGGCTCGCCCTTGTAGAGAATGCGTCCTACCTCCGGTAGGAGGAGGCCACCGAACATGCGCAGCAAGGTCGTCTTCCCGCAACCACTGGGGCCGACCAGGGCCACAAACTCCCCCTCTTGCACTCGCAACGAGACGTCGCGGAGGGCCAATACCTCCCCGCCGGTAGAGCGAAAGTGATGCGTTATGTCATCGGCAACGAGTAATGCGTGGGTCACCATTCATCGTCTCTCATGTATTGCTTTGACTTCATCTAGAACCCGCTCCGCCAGCGCCTGCTTGCTCATCGCTTCCAGCTCTTCGTGGCCCTCCGGATATATCAGAGTGGCCTGCACGAGATCGCCACCAAAGGTTTGCGGCACGGGGTTCGCGACGAGCAGGTCGAGCTTTTTACGGCGGAGCTTGTCGCGCCCGTAGTCGAGCAGGTTGGTCGTCTCGGCTGCCCAACCGACGACGACGAGACTAGGGTGTTTGACCGCCTTAAGGCTCAAGAGGATGTCAGGGTTACGTGTGAGATGGATCGACAGTGCCTCCTCTTGCTTCTTGATCTTCTGCTCGGCAACTTCGGCCGGCCGGTAATCCGCGACCGCGGCGGCCATGAGCAGGGCGTCCGCCTCAGGGAGTGTGTCCAGTACCGCGCGCTCCATCTCGCGTGCACTCTCCACTTGCTGCACTCTCACACCGACCGGTGGATCGATGGAGACAGGAGCCGAGATAAGGGTGACGGTCGCACCCCGCTGCCCAGCGGCCTCGGCAACGGCGTAACCCATGCGCCCGGAGGAGTGGTTCGAGATGTAACGTACCGGGTCAATCGCCTCCCGGGTGCCGCCTGCCGTCACGACGATACGGAGGCCTCGGAGGTCGTTCGGACCCACTGCCTGGCCGAGCGTCGCAAGGATCTGCGTCTCGCTCGCCAATCGTCCCACACCGCTGGCACCGCTGGCCAGGTAACCTGACTCTGGCTCGACGATCCAGGTCCCTCGTTCCCGTAGGGCCGCGATGTGTCCCTGCGTGGCAACGTTCTCCCACATCCCGCTTTCCATGGCTGGCGCAATCACGAG
>JALZCF010000703.1 GCA_030863245.1 Chloroflexota bacterium | reverse complement strand
GTTTGGGCAGGGCGATGAGGTGCTCTTCATCCATGACGGCGAGGGCGTGCTGGAGTCGCAGTTCGGGTGCCTGCGCTACCGACCGGGCGACTACCTCGTCATCCCCACGGGCGTGATGTGGCGGCTGATCCCGGACGAGGGGAGCGAGCAGCGCATGCTGGTGGTGGAGGCTTACGGGCACATCGAGCCGCCCAAGCGCTACATCAACAACTACGGGCAGTTCCTGGAGCACTCGCCCTACTGCGAGCGGGATATCCGCACGCCGGGCGAGCTTGTCACGCATGACGAGGAGGGTGAGTTCGAGGTGCGCGTGAAGACGCGTGGGCAGATCACACGCTTTATCTACGGGCATCACCCAATGGACGTGGTCGGCTGGGATGGGCACCTGTGGCCCTTCGCCTTCAACATCGAGGATTTCGAGCCGATCACAGGGCGCATCCACCAGCCACCGCCCGTCCACCAGACCTTCGACGGGCCTGGCTTCGTGCTCTGCTCCTTCGTGCCGCGGCTCTTCGACTATCACCCGCTGAGCATCCCGGCGCCCTACAACCACTCCAACGTGGACTCGGATGAGGTGCTCTACTACGTCGAGGGCGATTTCATGTCCCGCAAGGGTATCGAGCGGGCCTCCTTCACGGTCCATCCGAACGGAATCCCACACGGGCCGCATCCCGGGAAGTACGAGGGCTCCATCGGCAAAGAAGGCACCGACGAGTATGCCGTGATGGTCGACACCTTCCGCCCCTTGCAGATCACTCGCTATGCGACGGAGCTGGAGGACGAGACGTATCCGTATAGTTGGTTGCCTGAGAACCACTGAGGGTATCACGTGGTGCGTGGTGCGTAGTGCGTGAACTATTGGCAGAGTAGGCGTGTGTACGAGGTAGAAAGGAATGACGTATAAGGGAGGGGTAAATAGCTCATCGCTCCTCCCACGTGTCCGGTTATCTACCATCCCACAATAATAGTTCACGTACCACGCACCACGCACTACGTACCACGCACCACGCACCACGCATCATGATCCTCAACCCAGCTAATCTCCCCCAACGCGATCGCTACAAGCTCCTCATCGGTAGCATCCTACCGCGCCCTAGAGAGACCAAGGTAAGGGTGAACTAACCCAACTCCCTTGTCGGTGGATAAGGGCCGGGTACAAGAATTGCTGGCCCCTCTGCATCTGTAGCCCACCAGCGATACACCATCACATGATCAGGAGTAAATTATGACCAAGTCGACCGCGACAACAGAGCGCACCTTGCTGCCAAAGGCGAGTATCCAGGATAGCCTCGGCGTTATTAGCGAGGTATTCCTTCCAACCGTGTCCAAGGGGCTCATCATCCGCCGGCCGAAGGTGGTGGCCATGGCCGAGCGCTTGGGTCTCGACCGGCGAGCGGTGCGACGCATGCAACGGATCCGGGACAAATATGCACCCGGCCCACTGCTTATCCACTTCCCGGGGCAGCCACGGGCGCTGATCCTCTCCCCTGACCATGTACACCGGGTGCTCGACGAGTCACCGGAGCCCTTCGCCACCGCCAGCAGCCTCAAGCGCGAGGCGCTGGTACACTTCGAGCCCAAGATGGCGCTGGTCTCCCATGGCTACAAGCGGGCCGAGCGCCGCCGGTTCAACGAGGAGGTCCTCGACACCGGCCAGGCCATGCACCGACTGGCGGAGACCTTCCTGTCCATCGTCAGTGAGGAGGCCGAGCAGCTGCTCGCCAAGACGCGGCACGGCGAGGAACTCACCTGGGATCTGTTTGCTGCTACCTGGTTCCCCATGGTGCGCCGGATCGTCTTAGGGGATGCGGCCCGCGATGACGAGGAGCTGAGGGAGCTGCTCGACTCGCTTCGCTCCAATGCCAATTGGGCATTCCTCCACCCGAAGCAGAAGGAGCTTCGTGAGCGGTTTCACGACCGGCTGCAAGCGCACCTCGCCCGCGCCGAGCCCGGGAGCCTGGCCGGTGTTATGGCGGCCACCCACACGACCGAGGTCACCGCGCCCAACCATCAGGCGGCACAATGGCTGTTCGCGTTCGACCCGGCGGGTATCAACACGTTTCGGACCCTGGCGCTGCTTGCCTCGCATCCCGAGCATGCCGATCGGGCCCGGGAGGAAATCCGGGGACGGAACGGGACGGCGCAGCAGGAGTTACCCTACCTGCGCTCCTGCCTCCTCGAGGGGCTGCGGCTCTGGCCCACGACGCCGATGGTGCTACGCGAGAGCACGAGGGAGACGACGTGGGAGAGCGGCATCATGCCTGCGGAGACTAGTATCCTAATCTTCGCCCCCCTCTTCCACCGAGATGACCAGCACCTGCCCTACGCCGACCGCTTCGAACCCGAGATTTGGTTGGAGAACCGCACGGCGGAAGATTGGCCACTAATCCCCTTCAGCGGCGGCCCAGGGATGTGCCCCGGGCGAAACCTGGTGCTGCTGGTGGGCAGTGCCATGTTGGCGGAGCTACTCGCTGGCCGACAGGTCCGGTTGAAGCCACCCACCCGGCTCGATCCGAACCAGCCGCTACCGGCCACGCTGAACAACTACTCCCTGCGCTTTGAGGTTGACGGCTGACAGTGAAACTATAACGGTGAGAGATAACGGGCGTAGTCACAACTGTGTAACAAAATCGTTACGATGGGGGAGAGGGGACGGGGCGTGCAAGCGCTAGCGATCAGGCAGGGTAAATAGCGTATTTTGTTATCGCTTTGAGACAGCTTTTGAACGGAAGACGTTATCTCGATCTGATATTCATTTAGTGAGTCGACGTAGAGGCCATAGAACTAGCTGTCCGGGCTAGGACAGAACAGATGCTAGATAAGGAGATCAAAGGTATGCGAAACAATAATCATGTTGCCGTCGTGGGCATCTTCCGTTCGCCGGCTGACGCCCAAATGGCCATTGACCGCCTGCAAGATAGCAACATTGATGTCGAGGACGTATCTGTGATCGAGCGCGATCCAGAGCGTTACGATGCAACCCGGGATTACACGGATATCGACTATGACTATCAGCAATATACAGTAGAGGAGTTTGGCGACGAGACACTGGGCGGCCTGGTCATAGGAGGGCTGGCGGGTGGAACGCTCGGCGCGCTCGCAGGGCTCGGCGCACTCACGATTCCTGGGATTGGCCCTATCGTGGCAGCCGGTCCTCTGGTGGGAGCGCTGACAGGGGGTGCGACGGGAGCCGTGGCAGGCACCGTTGTCGGCGCGCTGGTCGAAGCCTTTCAGATGCCGGAGGAACATGCGGAGACCTATAGGGACCGATTGGCGCAGGGCGCCACGATGGTGGCAGCGCATGTAGAGCCGAGATACGCGCCACAGGTCCAGGAGATCTTCCGCGAGGCAAACGCCGAGCAGTTCGAGTGGTCTGAACCACCTGCGCGCGATCGTCGCTACTACTGGGTATGAGTATGGAGGAAACGGAGACGGACAGCTATTTGTAGAAAGGAGGTAACGCAATGTTGTGGTCGATCATCGTTTGGGCGTTAATCGGACTCATCGCGGGATGGCTCGCGGGCCAGGTCACACGAGGGGGTAGCTTTGGCGTCGGAGGAAACATCGTGGTTGGGCTCATCGGCGCGCTGCTCGGTGGGTTTCTGGCCCAAGCCCTATTTAACATCGATCCGGTCACAGGGTTTAACCTGCCAATCATCCTCACAGCATTCATCGGTGCGGTGCTGTTTGTCTGGCTACTGAACGTCGTTACGACTCGAAGGCGCGTGTAATGAAGCAC
>JALZCF010000657.1 GCA_030863245.1 Chloroflexota bacterium | reverse complement strand
GCCCAGTGGGTTGGCGCCGACGATTATTAGGTACATAGGGTTCCAGTAGTCAGTAGTCAGTAGTCAGAAAACAGAGACCGGAGATTGGAGATTGGTGGGGGATGGTGGTGTTATTGAAGGTCGCATTTGTGCAATGGTTACTCTTCGTACAGCTCGGAGTGTAATTGGAGCCAGCGCACGATGTCGTCGCGGCGGATGAGGCCTGCCAGGTCGCCGTCCTGCACGACGGGAAGCTGTCGTATCTCTCGTTGGGCGAGTTCTCGCAGGGCCTCGGCGGATTCATCCTCTGGCGTGACCGTGGCCAGCTCGTCGACCGGGGTCATGATGTCGCTGATCGCGGTGCTCTCCCACTCATCGCGCGACACCTTGCGTACGTCGTCCAGTGTTACCAGTCCAACCATATGTCCATCGTCGACTACGGGGAAGGCACGCTCGTTGCTTCCCATGATATGGTCGTACGTCAGAGCGCTGACTGGAATGGAGGGAGGGACGGTGGCGATGTCGGTCAGCATCAGGCGCGAGACCGGCACATCTTCCAGTACATCCTGGATGACCACCTGCTGGTAACTTTGGACAGCGGCCGTGTTGAGGAACCACCCGATGAAGGCGAGCCACAGACCACCCAGTAGACCGGTCCCGAAGATGGGGATCTCCGCCCCGAACACCATCGCGATGCCCATGAGGATAAAGAGCCAGGCAATGGCCTGTCCCACTCGTGCGGCCCAGCGCGTCGCGCGGCGCAGGTTATCCGTTGCCGCCCATAAGATCGAGCGAAGGATGCGGCCGCCATCCAGAGGAAAGCCGGGGATCAGGTTAAAGATGCCGAGAATGATGTTGATCGGCCCCAGCCAGAAGAGCAGGGTAGCCAGTGGGTTGAGCTGCGCGAGCATGTTCATGGGATCGCCCACTGCCTCCCCCATTCCCGGCGTGGCGAGGCCAGCCAGTAGCAGGAAGAGAAAGCCCAGCACGATGCTGGTGATGGGGCCGACCACCGCGATCAGAAACTCTGCTTTCGGCGAGGGCGGGTCCCGCTCGATGTTCGATACCCCTCCAAATAGAAAGAGGGTGATGTTGCGGACGGGAAGCCCCTGCGCCCGCGCCATCAGCGAGTGTGCTAGCTCGTGGGCTAGCACACTCGCAAAGAACAGGATTGAGGCGAGAACCGCTATAAGCCAGTTCAACGCCCCCCACTGAGGATGAGACTGGGTGAACACAGCACCCAGGTTCCATGTGACCAGTAGGAAAATAAAGAACCAACTCCAGTCAATGTTGATGTTGATTCCGAACAGTCGGCCTAGGCCAAATCCACTCCGTGGCATCTCCACTTTCCCTTCTAGATACTCTTGCAGAGCAACTTATAGAGCTGAACCTGGGACACTAAAGATGGGCTAGTGCATGTTGCATGGTGCATGGTGCATGTTGCATGTTGCCTGGGGCAGAGGCTGTTTACGTTTTGCGCCCCACCTGAAACGACTTTAGATTCCTAGGCTCAGTTCAGTAAAGATCAATCCTTCATCGTGATGAGCTGCTTTCCTCCAAAGACAGTAGCAAATTTGAAGCCGCGAGCATGCGCAGATTGTCGATTCCAGCTCTTCCTTTTATCATAGCGTCCAATCGATCCCACTCATTCCCAACCTGATCCGAGGAGCTCTTGCCGTGACCGATATTGTGGACGATCCCGAACCGCCGGCCGAGCCGAGCCCCCAAGAACCACCTCTGTGGCAGCGACCGCGCACATGGATGATCGTCGTTGTCGGTCTCCTGCTCCTATGCGTCTTCTGCGCGCTCTGCTCTATCGCAGCCGGCCCTTTCCTCCCCCAGATCGAGACGCGCACCGAACTTGGACCATATGCTGTTTGGTAGGGCTACCCCTATTAATGGAGATAGTTGATGCGTTTCATACTCCCTGCATGCCTACTTGCCCTAGCGCTCCTCACAGTCATACGGTGGTTACCCCCCGTGCCCCGTCCAGCACACGGAGCAGGCGTCTCCAGCGATGTGCAGGTGGATCTCTGGATGGACAATGTGACCTTTCCGGTCGCGCTGGAGTTTGCATCGGATGGCCGGCTCTTTTTCGCGGAGCGTTTCGTGGGAGCAGAGAGCCCGGTGACTGGCACGATCCGCGTGGTGGATCCAGAGGGGGTATTGCAGGAGAAGCCGTTCGCCACGATAACCCTGGCCGACTCGTCCCCCACTGCCGAGAAGGGACTGCTGGGGCTCGCACTCGACCCCGATTTCGGGGAAAACGGCTACGTGTACGCCTACCGTACCGCAGCACCCGACGCGAGCAACCCAAATGAGCATGGCGAGATTCTCCGCTACACGGCCGTGCTGTCGGCAACCGATTGGATCGGTACCAGTATGATACGCGTGGTGGACGATCTGCCGGTCTCGGCAGGCTGCTGTCACAACGGGGGTATCCTGCACTTCGGGCCGGACGATAAGCTATACCTCTCGATCGGCGATAATGGCGCATCCTCCAACGGACAAGATTTGAGCACGCGGGCGGGCAAGCTGTTGCGCTTCAACCCAGATGGCACGACCCCACCCGACAACCCATTCGTGGATGAGCCAGCTGCGGATGATGCCGTGTATGCGTACGGCCTCCGCAACGTGTTCGGCTACGATTGGCACCCGACAACTGGGGAGCTATACGCCACCGAGAACGGGCCTGGCTGCCACGATGAGCTGAACCACATCGTGGCCGGCGGCAACTACGGCTGGCCGCTCAGTTACTCAGGGGACGAGTGTGTCGATCCAGGATTCGAGACCATACCTCCAATCTGGATCGTCGATCCACCCGTCGGACTCACCGGTGCCGCCTTCTACACCGGCGAGACCATGCCGCAACTGCGGGAACAACTCTTTCTTGGCGCGTGGAACAACGGCGCTCTCTACCAGGTCGATCTCTCTCAAGGCAAAGAGGCACCGATAGTGAGTACCCTGATCGAAAACTGCGCCCAGCCCATCGAGCCGGGCAGCGACCACAACATGCTCGATATCACAACCGGCCCAGACGGTGCCCTCTACTTCTCCTGCCAGCAAGACCTCTTCCCCGCCCCCCCCCACACCGGCGCCATCTACCGCCTCACCCTACCAT
>JALZCF010000631.1 GCA_030863245.1 Chloroflexota bacterium | reverse complement strand
GGGTCCAGCTGGTTGGAACAGATACGCTGCTTACTTCCTGGCAGGATACAAAAGCCTTCTTTGTAGCGCGGATGAGTGACGCAATCCGCTACTCATTGCCAGGCTTCTGGCGCATGGCACGGGCGCGTTCCTGGAGTTGGCGGAAGTAGTCGGTCTCAGTAATCTCGGACACCTGCTGGGTCTGTTTGATCTCGTCGATCTCGATGCGCAGGTGCTGTACTTGCTGCCGCAACGCTCGTTCACGCATGCGTACCTGATCGGCCATCTGACCAAAGACCTGTGCTAATACCGAGATCTCGTCCCGGCCCTTGGTCGCCTGTAGGCTGGCGATTGTTTCCTCTTGGAGTTCGCCTCGTTCCATCGCATGCGCGGCGCTGGTCAATCGGCGCACCGGCCGGGCGATCCGTTCGGCGATGAGCAAGCCCAGAGAGGTGGCAACCAGCATCAGGAGTAGTGTTGCCGCCAGCACAGTTATGCGGAGTTGTGCTACGGTGTCTGCAATTTGGCGCAGCGGTAAAGCAACCCGGACGATGCCCGCCAGACGCTCGTCTGTCCTGACTGGCACTGCCATGAACAGCATCTCGTAGCCTTCAGTCTCGCTAGCGCGGATGATGCTACCCTGTCCGGTAGCCAGCGCCTGTTGCACCTCAGGCCGATCCAGGTGGTTGTCCATCTGGAGTCGGTTTCCATGCGACTCACCGAGAACTGTGCCATCTGTGCCAATGATGGTGAACCTTGCATCCAGCAAATGGGCGTAGTGCTGAGCCAGAAGGTCAAAGTCCGCGCCTGTTTCACTGCCAGCTAGTGGCGATTCCAGCGCGTCTGCCACAAGCCGGGCCTCTTGCAGCAACTGATTTTGCAGATCTGCCATATATTCATCACGTACCAGCTGCGACAGATAGACCCCGAGACCAGCCATCGCCAGGAGAATGAGGACGCCGTAGGGGATGGCGATACGCCAAAGGATGCTACGAGACATGATCATTTTTCTCCGCATGCCAACCAATAGTAGCACAACTGAGGCCCGGTGACTGTAGTCAAAAGTATTGTCCGGAGTATGGATACGGCCATATTGTGAGCAATACCTCAACCGATCTGTGAGCCGATCGTTCGGCGGCAGGTCGGGCTTAGAGATATGGGCAAGTGACTGACATACATATAATTCTGCCAACGACAGGCCTGCGGTTCCCGCTCCCAGGCGCATCCTTCAGGGCTGCCTGGTCCGCATCAGGCCAGAATCGCTGGCCAGCGGCCCTTCACACGCCAACTGGTGGTGCTAGTGCCAACCCTTCGAGCGCTGGGCGCAGCCGTAACAATGGCTGCTCGTCCGCCACACTCCGCCCCTATTTGACCAGCGAGCGTGCACGCTCGCAGTCTGCGGTTACGAGCGTCACGTCGCTGCGAGACGGTAACACCAGTGCCCAGGGGTTCTCACTCATAATCGGGGTCCTTGATCCACGAGTGCCTCAATCTTTGTGAGCAAGCGAGAAAGCTCAATCGGCTTGCTATCATAATCGTCGCAGCCAGCCTGCAGCGCTTTCTCGCGGTCGCTCGCCATCGCATGGGCCGTCAGCGCGATAATCGGGATGGAGCACGTCTCAGCATCCGCCTTGAGTTGCCGAGTCGCTTCCCAGCCATCCAACACCGGCAGGCTCATATCCATTAGGATCAGGTCGGGTCGTTCGGAGCGCGCCAATGCCACGCCGGCCTGACCGTCGACCGCCAGCAGTACGGTATAGCCACGGCGCTGCAGGCGTCGTGAGAGCATATCGCGGTTCATCTCGTTATCTTCCACTAGCAGGATTGTCGTCATACTGTATGCTCCTATGCAAGCGGCTCCAAGCAGGGTAAGGATTATGCATCAACCTCAGGCGGCTGGCGCACAGCGATCGCTACCAGTTCGCGGACCTCCCTGAGCAACTCCTCGCGGGTGAACTCCCCTTTCTGGAGAATCTTTTCCACATGCCCATTGAGGCGCTGCCGCTCTTCTTGCGTGAGGTCCTTTGATGTAAGGACCACAATCGGGATCGAGCGCCAGGCTTGGTGTTTGCGCAGCTCAGCGACGAATGTAAACCCATCCATTTCCGGCATCAAGAGGTCCAGCAGGATGAGCCCTGGCTGCTCATCCGCCACCTGCTCTAGCGTTACCTGCCCATTCGCTGCCTCATGTACCTGCCACCCTTCCTTAGTCAGGAGGCGTCGCAGCAACTGCCGTGTCGCGGTATCATCCTCCACAAGCAGGACTGTGTCTGGCAGGTGATCGGCTTGGTATTTGTTGAGCAGCTTGACTAGGCGGTCGCGATCGACCGGCTTGGTCAAATACTCCGTCGCACCCAAAGCATAGCCCCGGTTCTTGTCGTCCACTATGGTCAGCATGATCACGGGGATATCAGCCAGCATGGGATCGGCTTTGAGCGCCATGAGGACTGCCCAGCCATCCAGTTCTGGCATCAGCACGTCTAGGATGATGGCGACCGGCTGCACCGCTTGAGCGAGCCGCAGGCCTTCTGCGCCGCTTGAGGCTGTCACCACCCCAAACCTTTCCCTGCTCAGGAAGCGCTGCAGTAGGTCACGCGTGCTGGGGTCATCGTCGATGACGAGTACCGGGTGCGCCACCGTTGGAAGGGCTTCGGCTGGTGACTCCTCAATGAGCCCCGACTCAGCCTGCGCGCCGCTGACCTGGGC
>JALZCF010000702.1 GCA_030863245.1 Chloroflexota bacterium | reverse complement strand
GTCCTCATGTTCAAAGGCACGCAGCCATACTTTGGCGCCACGAACGATGGCCGTGCTTCCCTCACCGACTACGGTTTCTTCTCGCCTGAGATGATTACCTGTCATGTCGTCCTTACTTACTTGGCGTGCTGCTGTTAAAGATATCCCGGTGAATCCGCCAAGCTCCGTCCTCGCGCTTCCAGATGATGATGTACTTGCCATGATCGAGCTGCTGTCCTTCACCATTATAGAGACGATAGCGGGAGAGTTCGGAGGCGATGTCGCCCCACGCTTCTACTTCCATGATCTCCAATTCCACCCCTTTGATGCCTGCCTCCATAACCGCCTGCCAGTAGCCGGCGACGGCTTCCCGGCCGACTTGAATGTCAGCATTCGGCGGCAGGAGCTGTCCATCGCCTGTGTAGAGATCCGCCACTCCGGCGGCATCACCACGGTTGTAGGCTGCCATGAATTGCTCGTTGTTAGCCGCGATGGCACCGCGAACATCCGTTATAGTTCTAGGGACTGACATTTTGGTTATCTCCTCTAGTAACACGTGTCAGGAAACCTACCAAGTCGATGCGAACGTAATATCAGTTTTCTGGCAACCCACCAGTGGACGAGTTGCTTTGTGCACCTGGGAGGGCTTGCTCCAACAAGGCAATTAGCGTGGGCCAATCGTAGAAGTGATGGGCTTCGCCGCTGACTGTTTGCTGCACCTTGCCGCGCCACGTCACTCTCCCGTCGTCGGCCTTCTCTGTCCAAAGACGGATCAGGAAGAGTTGGGAGCGGCGGTGGCCTCCGGTCATCATCCATTTCCTCCTTGTCACACGCTGCGCTCCTTCATAGGTTTCCTTGTAGCATCTATCCGGTATTGTCATGGTAACACAAGGGTGACTCACGTAGAAGGTACAAGTACCCGTACAAAAAGTGGTACATCTGGTAGGTCCCATTGACATTTCTGGCTAATACCAATTATGGCATGAAGCCTCACGAACAAGCAGAGCACGGTTCGTAGTACACACTATAGTGTGCGCCGTGAGTTGGCATACTGATGAGAATTGTAGAAATAAACAGGGTAACGCAGCATCGGTCCAATACCCCGATTTAATAAACAATCCTCATAAGTGTGTACTACGAACCGTTTACATAGCGCCTACTTGCTCCATGCTCCATGCAACATGCAACAGAGAGGCTAGCGGACGACGAGGACGGGGCGGTCTAGGCCTGTGACGATTTGGTGGGCGATGTCGTCGAGGAGGATGCGGCGCCAGCCGCCACCGCGGTGGGCGCCGATGATGACGAGGTCGTAGTGTCTGTCTCGTGCCTCGGCGAGGATCTCGTTGACGACTAGGCCGTGGCGGACTTTTGGGACGCAGGTGAAGCCCTCGTGGCCAAGGACCTGCAGGTCATGATGGAGGGCTCTCCCCTCAGGCGAGTCCTCGTGGATCAGCTGGACGGCGTCAGCGCGGAGCTGATGGCCATCGATGCCGGGGCCGGCACCCATCTGCGACATGACGTGCAGCACGGTGATGGAATCCGCGCCCTTCAAGAGAGCGGGGAGCTGCTCCGCCACCTGGTCGACAACGGGTGCCTTTTCAACACCGCTGTCACAGATCAGGATCCGGCGGATCGGGCCGATCTGCCCCTTGACGAGCACGACGGGGCAGGGAGCGTGCTCGATCACACGTTGGGCTGTGGAGCCGAGCACGAATCGGGTAATGAGGCCGTGGTGCTGCTTCTCACCGACGACAACCAGACTGTAGGGCGCGTTTTCCGCCTCTGCGACAATCTCCTCGGCGGGATGGCCCACGCGGATGAGCGTCTGGTAGTTGCTCGGCGGCATGAGTGGATCCAGCATGAAGCGGGCGCCCTCCAGGATCTCCTCAGCGCGGGCTCGATCCACCTCCCGCTTGATTACGGTCAGCACGGTGAGTTTCGCCCCGCACAACCTCGCTAGGTGCGCGGCAAAAGTTAGCGCTACCGTGGAATGGGGCGATCCTCCGGTCGCGATAAGAATGTTCACTTTCTCCTCCCTTATTCAGAATTGCGGAATGTGGAGTGCGGAGTGCGGATTGCTATCCTTCCTTGAAGGTAGTGTATGGCAAGCGCGATGGTTGTTCAGGTAAGATGGCATCTTTGGCTCCGCACGTTTGGCTCTTTAGAACAGCATCAGGACGATGGGTATCAGGAAGATGGCAAGCATGAAGACGGTAAGGTTGCGATTGTCGTGGATGGCCCAGTCGACGAGGCGCAGCATGGATTGTTCGTATGCCGGGTAGTTGACGAGCAGGATGAGCATGGAGGCTATCGTCAGCGCAACCATCTCGACGAGGACGATGGTGAAGGCGGTGGCGTTGTCGAGCAGGACGGCGGCGAAGAGGGTGTCGATGAAGGTGCTGATGTTGGCGCCCATGATGTAGGGCACCACGTTCTCGCGGCGCACGAAGCCACGGTCGCTAAGCGGGACGAGGATGCTGAGCGAGACGCTGACGGACATGGAAATCAGGGTCACGAGCCCGCCAAGGGTGAACATGACCCACGGCTTGTACACCAGCCGGGAGATGGTTCCCACTCCTGATTCCTTGAGCGTCATCTGGGGCAGGCAGCGGTCGAAGAGGTTGAAGCTGACCATGATGATTCCGAGGCCAACGACGAAGACGGCCCATTCCGGCAGAGACGCGTTGAGTGCCTGACTGATGGGATCGAGCAGCTTTTCGGTTAGCCCAGTCAGCGCGGCGCCTGAACCCAGATGGAAAGCGTCTAGGATGCCATAGGCAAGCATCGGAATGCCGAAAATGAGCGCGAGGATCTGTACGGTCGCCGCGACGTTGAGCGAGAGAAGGCCCATGCCCAGGCTCGTGCCGCGGTTTCGCCCTCGGAGGACGTAGATGAAGCCGATGAAGAGAACGATAAAGCTTCCACCAAGCCGGCTGCCGGTGATCATCGCGAAGGAGCCGATCTTGTCGACGGCACCGGCATCGAAGAGGGTGAGCGCGGCGCCGGCCACGGGCGAGCCGCTCATGATTACGTAGGAGAAGAGCCAGCCGAAGCCAAGGGCATCGGCAAAGTTGGTCACGGCGAGCGATTCCTGGACCAGGGGGCCAAGCGCACGAGAGCCATCCTTCATCAGGGTAATGGCGAGGATGAAGAGGAGGAGGCTCACCATGAAGAGTGGCACTTTGTACCAGTGCCAGCGGCGCCACAGCGGTTTTTGATTGGTTGCCGGCACGCTCCCGATTATAGATGACGGTGCAGAAGCGGATTGCTCCTCGAGTGGCTCAAGTTGGGGCGCAACAGATTTTGGCAACGTTTCTCCAGTCAAAAATAGCACAGGCTGAAGTGAAAAAGGTAGCGAGAATTGTAGCAGAGTCTTGGGG
>JALZCF010000609.1 GCA_030863245.1 Chloroflexota bacterium | reverse complement strand
ATGTCCATTTGGTACTTCTTTACATCATTTTGAACAATAGAAGGCTGCCCTTTCTCTTGATCAGGATGGACCAAACAAAGGGTCGTTTCTCTTGATCAGGCTTGCTCTCAGAGGGGAAAATGCTTAGTGGATATTTCTACATGAATATGGGAGATACCCATGGCCACTCCACGAGTCTATCCGGAGCCCAAAAGGGGGAGACACCGGCGCATTGATGATACCCCCATCACGACCCGGAGTACCGTGGTGGGGGAAGCCTTGTCTAACGGACCGCCCGAGAGCCGGATAACTGATGCGAATGCCCTTTCGCACTCGCAAAGCGACAAGCTCTGGAAAGCGGTGCTGGCCGACCTGCAGGGTCAGATGACGCGCGCCACCTTCGACACATGGTTGAGGGATACCCGCCTGGAGTGTGTCGAGGACGGCAGCTATGTCGTGAGCACGCGGCAGCCGGGCGCGCTGGCGTGGTTGGAGAACCGGTTGGGGCAGATGATTCAGGCGACCTTGAGGCGCCACCTGGGTCAGCCATGCGAGGTCCGATACGTCGTACGTGGAGAGGTGGCGGCGACACTCAATAGGGGAGAGGTAGGCTATCATAGCGCCTCCTCCACCGGAACCAACGAGCATTCCTCTCCCCAGATGCTCCCCTGTGGATTGCTTCTCAGTCGTGTTGTGTGCCATTGGGCAAGATAGTGCCTTCCAGTGTGCGAGCTTGCGCAAGTTGCTCGGCTGTTATATTGGCTCTCGCCAAATTGGCATCATTGAGGAAAGCCTTGCTCAGGTTCGCCCCCCTTAGGTTCGCTCCTTCCAGGTCCGCGCCAGCCAGGATAGCCTCCCGCAGGTCCGCCCCTTCCAGGTTCGCTCCGCGCAGGTTCGCGCCATTCACGTCTGCCTTCCAGAGGATAGCCGCCGCAGGTCCGCCCCGCGCAGGTCCGCCTCCCACAGGCCCGCCTCATGGAGGCTAGCTCCCCTCAATTTAGCCCAAGCCAGACTAGCCCAACCCAGGTCCGCCCGATTCAGGCCCGCCCCAATCAGGTTCGCTTCAGTCAGGTTCGCCCCCCGCAGGATAGCCCGCCGCAGGTCCGCCCCCCGCAGGTCCACCTTCCACAGACGAGCCTCATGTAGGATAGTCCCCCGCAGGTCCACCCCTTTCAAGGTAGTCCGCCTCAGGTGTATCCCACTCAGATCGCTATCTCGCAGATCTACAATGGCTTGCTTACGATGCTGAGGAGTATCCGCTGTGACATCGCGACACTCGGTGGGCGAGATCAACGCCGCTTCATAGAGAAATTTCAGCAAGGCGCCTTTGCGTTCGCCGTCCAATCTCTGGAGGGTGGTCAAGGTTCTGACACGTGCCACGGCGCGCACCGCATCTTGAGGGTGCGAATCGCGCAAAGGATTGTTATCGTCGAGGAGCAACGCCCCTATTTGGTCAAGATAAGTCTGCAAGGCAGATTCCCGTTGGCGCTCCGCTGCCATCTCACGTTCTCGTTGACTTCGCTGCTGACTGAACTGAGTGAAACGGTGGGTAACATAGAGGGCAGTCAGGGGAATGACGATCACGCTCAGGATGAGTTCGATCACATCCCACAGCGTATGTTGACCAAAGCCTGTCCAACGCGGCCACCTCTCGACACGAGTCGCCACAAGGGCGAATTCTACGATGAGAACTGCTAAGACCATCCCCCAGAACACCCACTGCTTCCTCGCCGGGTCGTTCCGTAACCAATCCTGTCCCCGTGTGCCGATGGCACGTACGACTAATGCTGCCTCGCTACGACTCGGTTGATCGCTTCGACCATTCATCGTTCATAGTCCTACTACCCTATCTCCGTAAGCCTTAACCCTCACCTAGCATACAACATCAATGAAGGCACTAACAAGACTGACCTCTTCCATGTGCCAGCTCTCCTCCTGTTGAGAGGCGGGGGTCTCAAGCGCCAATCTTGACATAACGACAGATTGTGTTATCCTGATGCCCGTTAGCCATCAGACGGTTAACAGGGGTAAAGCCGTTGAGGTAGGCAGGTGACAGTCGCGATGGGGGTCCACCCAGTCCCATCCCGAACCTGGCAGTTAAGCCCATCCGCGCCTAGGATACTGCGCCCGCAGGGGCGTGGGAAAGTAGGTCGTCGCCGGCCTACCCCAACGGCTTTGTCGTTTCTATAGTTTTCCTTCGCCACGGGCTGGCTGGCGGCTGTGAGGAGGCCTGCATCTGCAGGAATCCGTCACAGTTGGTTCCAGTCACGCAAAGAGAGCGTTGTGCTACCTATAGCACAGCGCTCTTTTTGTTTGGCCACGCAGCGCTGCTCCGTCTGCTTCCCCCTGCCGTGCTCCCGCACCCAGCAAGCGCACAACAGGTCCAGGTTAGGCGTATCGCAAAGCTTCCCTACAGGAGGGAAAAATGGCGTGGCTCATTATAGTGGGCGAAGAATGAGAAGCGGGAAATGGGGGTGGTACTGCTCGGCGAGGGACGAAAGGACCGACAACGGGTACTGTGATTACAGAGCAAAGGCATAGGGAGGCAACAAAAAAGAATCGTCATTAGTGTTGTTGCCGGCGATAGTATGGGCTGTTAGCATTGTTGTCTGCGTTGCTTCTCGTTCTCCTGACCAAAGGATGCATTGCGCGCGCGGGCAATTGCTTCGGCGCGGTCGGCTACTTGAAGTTTGTTAAGAATATTCGAGACGTAGTTGCTCACGGTCTTGGCACTCAGGGCCAGCTGACTGGCTATCGCGCTGTTGCTTTCCCCGGCTGCCATCAGCTCGAGTATCTCGTGCTCCCGACTGGTCAATTCGGGAAACAGGATCTCAGGAACGGGGGAGCGCGGCCTGGCGAAGTAGGCAATAAGTCGCGTGGCAATCGACGCGCTGAAAATGGCTTCACCGTTGCCTACCGCGCGGATGGCGCGGCGGAGCTCGTCCCTGGTCGCATCCTTCAGTACGTAGCCATGCGCCCCGGCGCGCATGGCCATAAACACAGAAGCGTCATCTTCGAACATGGTTACGATGAGCACGCGAATTGTGGGATGACTGGCGACGATGTGGCGGGTTGCTTCAATGCCGTTCAACCCCGGCATCTGTACGTCCATGAGAATCACGTCCGGCTCGAGCTGTCCTGCGAGCCGGACTGCTTCGTCACCTGTGGTGGCTTCACCGACTACTTGCGTCTCGGGCATGGCTTCCAGTAATGCCCGTATGCCGTCGCGGAACACAGGATGATCGTCGGAGATGAGGACACGAACTCTATTCAACTCCTGCCTCCTGTGCTGAGCGGTAGAGTGACGATGATTCGCGTACCGCTTTCCGGGCTGGGCGCCAGATGGAAGGTGCCCCCCAACTCCGCCGCCCGCTCGCGAATGGAACGGAGGCCGACGCCGGATGCACGGCCCGAGATCTCCGGCAAGCCGAGGCCGTCGTCGGCAATCTCAATGCAAAGCGCGTCTTCAAGGGTGATCTTGATCAGGCATGTCTGGGCGTGAGCGTGTTTAACCACGTTTAGCAGCCCTTCCTGCACAATGCGGTAGGCGGCCACCTCGACGGCTGCGGGGAGCGGGGGCAAGGCATCGGGAGCGGCAACCTCTACCCGTAGCCTCTGCCCGCTGCTGTACTCGAGGGCCCGCTCGCGGATGGCAGCCAGCAGTCCAAGGTCGTCCAATGCTGGGGGGCGCAGATCATAGACCAGGCGGCGGATGTTGCTCACGGCATCGCGAATGGCGCTGTCGAGGTTGTCAGCCAGTTGCGCGGCTTTGAGCGGATCGGTGGCGATGAGGTCGCCTATTGTACCGGCACGGAGGGACAGGCCAACGAGGGTCGGCGCCAGATCGTCATGGAGATCGCGGCGCAGACGCCGCCGCTCTTCTTCCCGCGCCAGGACGAGGTGCTCGCGCGACTGTTGGAGCGTGTGCGCCATCTCTCGCAGTTCGGCCGTCAGGCGCACGCCGTGAACGGCGACGCCGGCCTGCTGCGCCAAGTCGGTCAACAGCGTCCGGTCGGCGAGATCCAGTCCTCGATCTCCCCACCGCGGATTGACCAGCAGGTAGCCAACTACCGTGCCCTGATGGGTCAGCGGGAAGGAAAGCGCTTCACCCGTTGACAGACCGACCTGGGCTACTACCTCGGCGCTGCCGTTTTGCTCCAAGGCAATTGCCACGTAGGGCAAACGCAATGATTCCTGCACCGTGCGGGCGATAGCAGGCAGGATATCGTCTGGCGCAAAAGCCGCCTCAAGTCGGCGTCCTAAGCCGGCGACCACGGCATACGGTTCGGCTCGCTCGCCGTAGAGCATACTATTGACGAAGCGTTGCACCCGCTGTTGCACGGGCTGGAACAGCGCGGCGACCAGTCCAGTGGCGATGAGCGAGAACCAGAGGTTGCCCCTGGATTGAAACAGAAGCGACAGGTAACCTACCACGATTACATAGGCACCGACGACGAACAGGCTGAGCAGCGTGTAGACGAGGGCACGGTTGAGCGCTATCTCCACCCGGAACAGCTCATCACTCAAGAAGACCACCGCCAGGCAGGTGAGTGCGCCGACCGTCAGGAGCAGGCCGAAGAGTAGAAAGAAACCGAAGAGACCGGCAGGGGCGTCGGCAAGAGACACAGCCGGCAGGGGCAGTGGCTGTATTGGCTTGCCCAACCATTGCATGCTGACCAGCAGGACAACGGCCGCTAAGACCCACGCTGCCTGCTCCTGCTGCGGTGAGGCCGACAGGGAGCGATAGCGATAGATGGCACCACCGACGATGAGCGTGCCGATCAGAATGCTGATGACCTGGCTAACTGCCAGCCCCACCATACCAAATGCCATCAAAGCAGCGAGCGGTGCGACGGCGACGACCAACCAACGCAGCCAGGCGGGGCGACAATGGCCGTCTGGCAGCAAACAAAAGAAGGCCGGCAGCGCCGCCAGGTGGACGAAGTGGATGAACTGCGCCGGCAGCAGCAGCGCCGGAAAAGTGGTCGCCTCGGCGTGCGCCAATGTGCCGGTGGCCAGAGCTGTGAGGGCGAAAGCACCAAAAATCGCCGCTCTATTGTTTGGCTTGCGCCAGATGAGGGTAACGGCGGTGAGGAAGAGGAGGCTGTAGGTGAAGAGATAGATAAGGAGTGCCAGGTCGGCGTATTCGGGCAGGGAAAAGCCGAAAGCCAGCACGGCCTGCGCCTCGGCTGGCGTTAACCGGCCGCTCAGGCAAACGGCTTCGGTGCAGATGGTTTGCAGCAACTGGTGAAAGGGGGTGATACCGGGCAGCGCCAGGCTAAGTGCGAGCAGTGTGAACAACAGCCAGCTGCCCTGTGCGGCACGGCCGGTTGTCAGAAAAAGGGGTGGCGTTCTGCTTGTGACTTGCGCTGCCATTGCGACCATTTTAGCGCAGATTTCGGTAACGCAAATAGGTGGAGCTGCTCACATGAGATGGGCTCTCCGCCATTTTTGATGATCGAGCCTCATGGCGCACCGTCTGTCCCTCAACCGTAAGGACATGAAGCTCTTGAAAGCCCGGCATCGGGTCATCAATTGCCAACTTCATCAAAATGGCTGATGCACCACTTTCATCTGCCCAAGTGTACTTGCGAGACGCGCGAAAACTGGTACCACAGCGCTTAGATCGAAAGCTCTCCAATGCAGCGGAAGGTAAGGTTGCTGCGAGGCAGCGAGGCGTCATCCTCATGTGCATCCAGCCAACGCTGCGCCGCGCGTGCCCGCAGGTCGAGCGTAGAGACTGGACGCTTGCCTTAGCCTAGCTGTATTTCGGGCGGGACCTCCGGATTCATCAAGGAGGCGCCGCCGTCCGCGTAAATCATCTGTCCGGTGATCCAGCTGGCCTGTTCCGAGCAAAAGAGGCTCACCACATTGCCAATGTCTTCGGGCGTTCCCAAGCGTCGCATGGGCGTCCACCCACGCGCGTGCCAATCGCGCAAGAGAGCTTGCGCCTCCTGTGGTAGTGTGTTCAGGACGCTGTCTTCAGTCCAGCCCGGGCTGATCGCATTCACCGTAATGCCGCGTGGGGCAAGCGTCACCGCGAAGTAGCGCACGAGGGACTCCAGCGCCGCCTTGGCCGAGCCCATGCCGACCCACGGCTGCAGCCCGCCCGTCCGGCTGCCGGTGCCGTAGGTGATCGCGAAGATTCGACCGCCGTTCGCCATGAGCGCCAGCGCCGCGCGCACGCCAACGAGGAACGCCTTGGCCTGCGAATCGAGGGCCGTATCCCACTGTTCCAGGCTGATGGCCAGCGGCGGTTGGAAAAACGCAGGCACCTCCGGCCGGGCGTTACTGACGAAGATGTCGAGCTGACCGAACTGCGCCTGAACCTGGTCAAACAGCCGGCTGATCTGCTCAGGGTGTGCCACATCAGCCTGCACCAGAAAACCGTCGGCACCGCGCTGGCGAACGTCCGCTAGCGTCTGGCTGGCGGCTGACTTGTTTTGGTAGTAATGGATAGCGAGCTGGACACCCTGCTCGGCCAGTTTCAGGGCAATGCCGCGCCCAATGCCCCGCGAGCTGCCGGTGATCAAGGCGTACTTTCCATCAAGTGTCATAGTTGTCAACCTCCTAGAGAGAATGAAACCTTCCCTTCCCGCATGTGGGACATTTGTAATGAGCAGGTCCACAAATAGGGCCGGTAGCCGATAACTGCCGGCCCTATTTGCCTGTCTGCATCAGGCGACGGCGCTCTGCGGAAGAGCCGCCGGTTGCTCTGCTGTGGCAATCACATATCCCAGCAGCAGGAAGGCGCTATAGCCAATGGCGGCACCAATATCCTCGCCCACGAACGACCCCAGGCCCATGCCCGCGAACGCCAGCACGATTGTGAGGAGCGGGACGAAGCGGCGCCAGCCGCGCCACGTTTTGGCCGCAATGGTGAGAATGCCCACCAACAGCATGCCTGCCAGCATAGAAATCCAGGCAAGACCGGCCAGCACGAAAAAGAGGGAGTCTTCCGCGGTGATGAAACCGGCGAGGCGAAGACCATCGCCCACAGTGAAGGCGGCAAAGCCGATCAGCGGGAGGAGACCCAAAGCCCGGGCGACGGTGTTGGAGCCGAGCGCATTCAGCTTGATCAGGCCGACGATGGCACAGACGCCGCCGATGCCCCAGATCGAATAGGCGAGGGCAGAGAGCCTGTCCAATTCACCCCCTGAGCGGAGCCCGTCGGCGATGACGACGAGGGTGGCGATAATGAATACAGTTCCTAACAGACGAGTGTTCACCAGCTTTCTCCTTTCCGGAAAATGTTGTTGGATAAACGATACGCTCACTTTACCAAAAAGGGCTTCCCAGCTGCTAGAGGGTGGCTTCCCAGTTTTTTGGGAAATTCTTTGGGGGTTGGGTGGGAAACGGGCGGGTGCGGGCTACTCATTTTTGTGCATACCGTGACCAGACAAGCGGGAGCTCCGCTTCTCCGATCAGGGGGTTGATGGGTAGCTATAGCGGTTCGCCTATCAGCTGCTCCACTTCGACCTTGCTGGACGGACTCCAAGCGGGATGCTCGAGCGGGAAGAGTGGAAGAGGTGACGTAGGAGCTTGTCGACTCTCTTTTGTTCGTCACCACCCCAAGACTCGTAGCGAAACAATGGCCTGACGTTTTGCTCCGCTTGGTCATTACCCCATAACTGGTGGGCTAGTTCAAAAATGCGGTGTGCGCATCCGCCGAATGGTGAGAGATGTTCCTGTGCGTTATACTAGCGCTGACTTCCGATAAGCGCCAGCTATCGGAAGCCAGAACGCGAACCAACAGGGCTGGAAGCAGTGCGCTTGCTGCGGCCGCGGCATCGACCAGCGGCTATCGTAGTAAACAATGAGGGGGAACACCAGATGACCGAGACCCTAGCCACCACCCGACAGAGCACCACCTTGACCTCCTTTCAGGAACTGACCGACAAGGCGCGAGAGTACGCGGGGCAGGCGAAGGCTCCAAACACCAAACGGGCCTACAGCCGGGATTGGGAGGATTTCGTCAGCTGGTGTGGCGAACGTGACCTAGTGCCGCTTCCCGCCTCACCGGATGTGGTGGCGCTCTACCTGACAGATCTGGCTGGGCGTCGCCGGCCCAGCACCTTGCAGCGTCGCATCAGTGCCATTTCCAAGGCCCACAAGATGGCCGGCCATGATACGCCAACTGCAAGTGAGCAGGTGAAGGTTGTCATGGCGGGGATCCGGCGCACACACGGCACGGTGCAGGAGGGGAAGGCACCGATGACGATCGAGATGCTGCGCACCATCTGCGAGCAGCTAGGTCAGGACCTGCAGGGAAAGCGGGACCGTGCCCTCCTGCTAGTGGGATTCGCCGGCGCCTTTCGACGGAGCGAGCTGGTGAGTCTCACCGTGAGCGATGTGCGGGAAAGCAGCGACGGTCTGATACTCACACTCAGATACTCCAAGACGGATCAGGAAGGCGCGGGGCGTAACGTCGGCATCCCGTACGGGTCGAATCCGGATACGTGCCCCGTACGAGCCCTCAAGGCTTGGTTAGGCGCGGCGGGCATTGATGAGGGGCCTTTATTCCGAGGGGTTGACCGCCACGGTAACGTCAGCGATAGGGCCTTGTCGGGGCGGGCCATCGCGCTCATCGTGAAGCGTTGTGTGGAAGCGATTGGCCTGGACCCGGACAGCTATGCAGGCCATAGCTTACGAGCGGGGCTGGCCACCAGTGCGGCGGCCGCCGGCGTAAGTGAGCGCATTATAATGAAGCAGACGGGGCACAAATCGGAGAAGATGGTTAGGAAGTACATCCGGGAAGGGTCGCTCTTTCGGGACAATGCGGCAGCGCAGGTGGGGTTGTAGGTAAATTCAAAGTCGAAGGTGGAAGCGTATGGATAGCGAAAACACTGGGAGAGATCGAACAGAGCTTGTCGCTGCCTTTACCCACGTACCTGAAGCATTACATGCAGCTCATGGAAGGTCAACCGGCTACCTTAGCTGAGCAGCTGCTAGCGGCCCGCGCGCAGATCGAAGCATCAGGGGTTCCACTTATCAGCAGCTGGGAAGAGCGAGAGCGAGAGAAAGCCAAACGCCGTGGCGGGTACTACGAGGAAGCCCTATGACGCTTACCTTTGTCGATAGCGGTGTACTGATTGCAGCGGCACGTGGAATAGGTCCCCTTTCCCCACTCTCCCTGCTCGCCCTCGATGCACCCGGCCCCGCCCCATCCTCTCGCATCACTAACTTTATGTCGAGTTAGATGGATCTAGACCTGCTCCCACTCCTCTGCCCTATCTGTCTTAAAATCATACTCTCATAAAATCATACTCTCATAGAAGCATCCTTTCACATTGTCACACCCCCATCATCCCTGTATACTACGCCTATCAGACCCACTTTCCCGACTGGTTATCATCATAATTTCATACAATCATATTCTCACCGATTCATAGAAACATATACTCATATAACCATACAATCATCTGTTTGCCATCTGTGTGGCCAAGGAGGCGTATGAGGACGATCACCATTGCAAACCAGAAAGGGGGCGTGGGCAAGACCACGACTGCGGTGAACCTGGCGGCCGGGCTGGCGCGCGCGGGACGGCGCGTTCTGCTGATCGACATGGACCCCCAGGCGAACGCGACCTTCGCGCTGCTGGGCTATCGCGCGCTGCCCGCGACCGTCTATGATCTCCTGATCCGAGGGCGGGAGCTGCACGAGGTGATCCTGCGCGAGGTGCAGCCCAACCTGGATATCATCCCGAGCGATATCGACCTGGCCGGGGCGGAGGTCGAGCTGCTGAGCACGATCGGTGGCCAGAATCGTCTGAGTCTCCGTCTCGGCAACGTGGAGCAGCTGCCCTACGACTACCTCATCATCGACGCACCTCCCTCGCTGGGGCTGCTCACCATCAATGCCCTGGCCGCGGCGGAGGAGGTCCTGATTCCTGTCTCGACCAGCATCTTCGCGTTGAAAGGGATCGTCCAGCTGGAAGAGACCATCGAGCAGGTGCGCAGCAATCTAAACCGTCCCGACCTACGGATCGGGGGCGTACTCTGCACCCTCTACGATCACACCAACGTGGCCACCGATGTGGTGGAGACCGTACGGGGCCGCTTTGGCGAGCGCGCGTTCGAAACCGTAATCCCGAAAAACATCAAGCTTGAGGAGGCCCACAGCCGGGGGGAAAGTATCTTTACCTACGCGCCGACCGCGAGTGGGGCTGAAGCCTACCAGAGTCTGGTAGAGGAGGTGATAGCAGGTGAGTAAGAAGAAAACAGGGCTGGGCGCCGCGGCCTTTTTCCAGAAGGAGCCGGCTGGCCAACCGGAGTCGGAGCAGGAGGAAGGGGCAGCCGAGGTGGAGGCCCCCAAGCCCAAGAAGGTACGGACCACCGTCACGCTTTACCCGGATACGTTGGCCACCATGGAGATGCTCAAGGTGGAGGCACGCCGGCAGGGGGAGAAGGCGACGTACAGCGATATCCTGGAGGAGGCGATCCTGGACCTGGCGCGCAAGAAGGGCGTGGAGCTGTAGGGAAGGGCCAGCATAGAAGCATAGAATCATACGATCATACTTTCATCTACCCGTTAGGGGAGCTAGATTAGGGGCCGATGGCCCGGCTGGGCCATGCGGAAACTCTCCCCAACCATCTTGACATAATAATATAGCAAATTAGCTGGATGGAGTCGGGTCGAAAGGGGCAGGGCTTCAAACCCGCTCATCCTTCCACAACCGAGGGTAGACACATGGCAGAGGAACAGGAGAAGGCGGCGCTCCTCCCCCTCGAGGAGCATCAGGTCGAATTCCATGGCGACACGGTCGTCGCGGTGAAGGTGAGGGTAGGGGAGCAGGAGCGGATCTACGTTCCCCTCAAACCCATCACCGACGCGATCGGGCTGGACTGGTCGGCCCAATACCGGCGGGTCCAGCGGGACCCGATCCTATCGGAGGAGGCGGAGTTAATTGCCGTTACGGCAATGAACCCCAACCCGAGCGGGGGCCGGCCCGATACGCTCTGTCTACCGGTCGACCTCTTGAATGGCTGGCTCTTCGGCATCAATGCTAGTCGCGTCAAAGAGGAATTGCGAGAGGCGGTGCTGCGCTACCAGCGTGAGTGTTACCGCGCGCTCCACGAGTACTTCCAAGGCAGTCGCCTTCCGGAGGAGCGGCTCGACGATGCCATGATCCGGGCGATGCGGGACAACGCCCTGCAGCAGGCGCAACTGTGGGAGGCGATCCTGGAAGAGAAGCAGCGGCTCCGTGTCACGGAGGAGTTGGTCCAGGAGCATGACGACCACCTGATGGCCCATGACCGCCATCTCTGGCAGCATGACCAGGCGCTGGCAGAGACCCTGGAGGAGCTGGAGCAGCTGCGCCGGCGACAGAACCAGATCGTGGCGCGGCTCAGCGATGTCCGACGTCTCCTCCCGGTCCCCTCCGAGGCGATCTCCCCCGCGCAGAAATCGGCCATCAAGGAATTGGTGGACGACATCGTTGCGGCCGCGCAGGAGCGGGGGATCCGGTTGGGGCAGGGGCGCAACGACTACCCCGCCGTCTGGGGCGCCTTCAAGCAGCGCTTCGATCTGGCCAAGTACGACGAGCTGACGGTCGGCCAGTATGAGGAGGCGGTGGGGTGGCTGAAGGGTTGGCTCGATCGGGTACGGGGAGCGGGGAGCGGAGAGCGGAACGGCTCGTGGAGCGGGGAGCGGGGAGCGTAGTCCGTGGAGCGGGGAGCGGTAGGTATCAACCACGATCCGCTATCGGAGACGCCACACGTTCCATGCAACATGCAACATGCAATACCACTGCCACCTGCCCGTAGGGCATGCACTTCGTGCACTACGCACATGCGCTACGCGCACCTACCATTTGCCAGCCACACGACTTCACACCCTTGACATCCTGTGTTAAACTGGCAGGTAACTTTCGCACAACCATGCTACCCCTTGCCGGCTTGGTACCCGCGGAGGGGTGATGAGAGCGAAAGGGAGTTTGGGGAAGGTTTTCACCGATTACGCATATACGGTCCGTCTGGCAAACGGACAGGATGCGTGAGGTGAGAGGAGAGATCGTGAGGATTCGAGCGGGTCCCACCTGAGGACCCAGGTAATCAGACCAAACCCTATAACGCAAAACGCCCGCGTTGCTTCAAAAGGTCTTGGCGGACTTAAGCAACTGGGCGCTCTGGTGGCACAGGCTCCGTTGGCGGGGGAGCCTGGGATCGGGCTTTTCTGTTGTGGAAAGCAGTATACACAAGAACTGTCCCGATGGCAAGTCCTGCTCCTGCCATGGTAGGAACAGACCGTTTCTCCCTTGCGGGCCGCGCTACCAGTGTAAGCAACTGGGCGCGGCCCGCCGCGTTTGGCAAGGGTTGTTAGTTCGAGTCATAGCGTTTAAGTATCTTTACAATCAACAAGATAGTGCCCCGCTAGGCTCCCAAATAGTGCCCCGCTAGGCTCCCAAATAGTGCCCCGCTAGGCTCCCTAGCTAGTGCCCCGCTAGGCTCCCTAGCTAGTGCCCCGCTAGGCTCCCTAGCTAGTGCCCCGCTAGGCTCCCGGTAGTGCCCCGCTAGGCACCCAAATAGTGCCCCCCTAGGCACACGTTACAAAAACAACAAAGAATAACAACAACATGTTGTTGTGGTACGGATGTGTAAAGGAATAAAACAATGAATTTTTCAGATCAGGAATCGCAGGAGAGCAGACGAACGGCCATGGCGCTGGTGCAGGGCAAGGACGAGATGAACCTGGCAGAGTTTCCCTTTGCCTCCTTGCGCACCGTTTCGGATAGCCGCAACGTGATCGGGTACGAGGGGTGGGTGGTCGGCAAGGATGGCGAGCGCCGGCGGCAGAAGTGGGAGGTCACCGGAAGCACCAAGGTGGGTCTGCCAACCGAGTTCGACGAGCGGGTCTTTGTGGCGTTGCTGGCCATCACCGCAAGCGAGGGCTTCGTCTCCCCGAAGGTGCCCTTTAGCGTCTACCAGGTCCTGAAGATCATGGGGCTGGGGCAGAAACAAAAGAACTACCGCAAGGTGGAGCGGGCGCTGGACCGGTTGGTGGGCGTCACGATCTTCGCGGAGGGGGCCTTCTGGGACAACAGGCGAAAGGCATGGGTCAAGACAAAGTCAGGGTTTCACATCATTGAGAAATATTGGTTGGGGTATCTGGAGGGGGAGGAGCACGTCCGGGAAGAGGAGGGGGTGCCGGGCTACGTTATCTGGAGCAAGGATATCTGGGAGAGCATCGAGGCGGGATACATCAAGCGGCTCGATCTCGACCTCTTCTACAGCCTAGAGCGTCCCCTTGCCCGTCGCCTCTACCGCTTCCTCGACAAGCGCATGCAGTACCAGGCGAGCTACGAGATCGACATCTTCGACCTCGCCGGCCGGCTCGGGATGACCGAATATCCCAAGCCCAGCCAGGTCAAGCGGAAGCTCCAGCCGGCCTTCGACGAGCTGATCGACCGCCGCTATCTGGAGCGGGCCGAGGTGGTGAAGGTGCAGGGCTACACCCGCATTCGCTTTACAACAGTCGAGGAGGCGGCCCCTCGGGCCGAGGAGGCGCCGACAGTGGGGGAGGGGGAGCCGGATGCGGAGGAGGCAGAGCAGGAGCCGGATGGGGGGATCGACGAGGAGGTGGTGGCGGCACTGGTGGAGCGAGGGCTCTCGGAGCGGGTGGCCAGGCGACTGGTCCGTTGCCTCGAACGGGCGCGGATCCTGGAGAAGATAGCGTACCTGGAGTGGCTGCAGGCGGAGCACCCGGGCCAGATCCGGAACCCCCATGGCTGGCTGCGCCGGGCGATCGAGGAGGACTACAC
>JALZCF010000584.1 GCA_030863245.1 Chloroflexota bacterium | reverse complement strand
GTCCAGGTGTACGTCTACTTGCTGCCCGTTATCGAGCGTGACCTCAATCTCGTAGTAGCCTTCCTCGTCACCTACCTCGGTATCGGTTACCCGACCCTCACCAACGTAGTCAAGCGCGGCCTCGCTGGCCAGGTCGAGTGCCTCACCAGTAATGGGCTCGTCTGCGCCCTCAGCCTCGTCTTCTGTATCGAAGATGTCTTCTTCCTCGGCCTCGTCAGCATCTTCCACTTCATCGCCATCGGCTTCTTGACCGAGCACCTCGAAGTTCTCATCTAGATGCACGTCCACCTGGCGACCGTCGTCGAGGGTGACTTCAATCTCGTAGTAACCTTCCTCGTCGCCAACCTCCGTATCGGTAACCCGACCCTCGCCAACATAGTCAAGCGCGGCTTCGCTGGCCAGGTCAAGTGCCTCACCCGTGATGGCCACGTCGGCGCCTTCGGCGATGCCCTCATTGTTATCTGCGTCCGAACCCTGCGCTGCGACCCAACCTACCCCCACTACGCCAATCAGTAGGGCGAAGGTAGCGATGACAGCCCACATCCATCGTTTTACAAGCATCTGTGATCTCCTCCATCTCTGAACTTACTTTGAGTGAGTACGGCTTTCTCAACCGTGTACCCCCATTATAGGGTACGAAACTAAGAATTCATTGAGAAAACGGTAAGAAAACGATTATTCCTTCGTGCTTGGTGAATCACCCTGGCGCTGCTCCGGTTGTCGCGGGAGCGTGACGACAAAGGTGGTGCCCTCCCCCAATTCGCTTTCAACGGTGATGGCCCCACCGTGCGCCTGGGCGATCTCCTGCGCGATGGCAAGACCCAGGCCCGCGCCACCCGTGGCGCGTGAGCGGTCGTCCTGCACGCGATAGAAGCGCTCAAACAGGTGGGGCAGCGCCTCGGCTGGAATACCCACTCCCGTGTCGGCAACGGTCACCTGCACCGTTTCCCCGACATGTCGCGCGGCCAGCGTCACTTGCTCTCCCTCCGGGGTGTATTTGTGCGCGTTCTGCAAGAGGTTCAAGAAGAGGCGGATCAGCAGATCGCTCTCCCCATAGATAAAGAGATGCGGGGCGACGTCGGTCGCAAGGTGAATCTGCTTGCTTGCCAGTAGCGGAGCGATTTGATCGGCAAGCGAGGCCAGGAGACGACTCAGATCAATGGCTTCCCACACTTCTCTGCGTCGCACTTGGTCGAAGCGCGCCAGAAAGAGCAGGTCGCTCGCGAGGCGGATGAGTCGTTCCACCTGTTCCTCCAACTGGTCCAGCGTGAGCTCGTACTCGGCGGTCGAGCGCGAGCGGGCCCGTGTCACCTCGATTTGCCCCTTCAAGACTGTAAGGGGGGTACGCAACTCGTGGGCAGCGTCGGCGGTGAAGCGCCGTTCCTGCAGCCAGGCAGCTTCGAGCCGGTCAAGCATCTCGTCAAAGGTATGGGCGAGCCGACCCACCTCATCTGCGGGACCCGCATAGTGCAGGCGCTGCGACAGGTCGCTGGCGCTGATCTGGCGCGCGGTGTGCGTCACATCGTCGATGGGCCGGAGCGCCCGATCGGCCAGGAAGAAGCCGACACCTCCCGCTAGGAGCAGGATAAAGGGTAGCGCGAGTAGAAGCAGCTCGCGCAGGGCCTCCAGCGTCTCTTCTACTGTCTCCAGAGAGTGGGCCACCTCGAGCCAACCGACGAGCTGATCACTGTTGAGCACCGGTTGCATGAGCACCCGCCATTCGTCATCCGCTCCCTCACGGTTGTTGTAGCCCTGTCTCGGCTCCCGTAACCGGGGCACCCTCGAGTAAGCGCCCAGCCCATCCCATACCCCATCACCATCCGGTGTGAGCAGCCGCGCGGCGAAATCCTCCTCATCAAGACGGGCCGGGAGGGCGGCCTGGAACTCCGCCTCCTCGAAGTTGGGCCGCCCACCTTCCTCATCCAACACACTCAACATCTGAGTGGCCATGACATTCAGGGCGGAATCGGTAGAGGCGATCAGGCGCCGCTCAAGTTGGATGTGGAGGTAGGCACCGAACAGCAGCACGGTAAGCGCTAGGAGCAACACGTACCACAGCGTCAGGCGCAGGCGAAGCGGGATCTGCTCCCATCGCGAGCGTAGGCTAGTCACTGGCTCGCTCTGCGCTGAGCTGATAGCCGACGCCGCGCACCGTGTGGATCAAGGGCGCCACCCCTTCCCATTCGATCTTGCGCCGCAAGTAGCCGATGTACACATCCACGACGTTGGTGTCACTGGCAAAATCGAAATTCCAGACGTGCTCCGCTATTTGGGTGCGGGTGAGCACCTGGTTTTCGTGGCGCATGAGGTACTCCAGCAGGGAGAACTCGCGGGGTGTCAGCTCCAACGACTGCCCGGCACGCCGCACCTCGCGCGTGGCCGTGTTCAGCTCCAAATCCCCGACGGAGAGCACGGTACCGCTTTGGAGTGGGGGGCGACGAAGCAGGGCCCGCAGGCGGGCCAGCAGTTCCGCAAAGGCAAAGGGCTTGACGAGGTAGTCGTCGGCACCCGCATCGAGCCCCTTGACCCGATCCTCCACGGCGTCCCGTGCGGTGAGAAGTAGCACCGGCGTCTCGTCGCCGCGCGCCCGCAGCTCACGTAAGAGGTGCAAGCCGCTCTTGCGGGGCATCATAATGTCCAACAGCAGCAGATCGTACTCAGCCGCCAGGGCATAATCCAGGCCTTCCTCCCCATCACGTGCCACATCCACCGCATAACCTGCCTCCGTCAAGCCCTGCTCGATGAAAGCAGCAACCCCGGGCTCATCTTCTACCACCAGAACACGCAAGAGACTGTCTCCTTTTCTTCAACAATTCGCGCTGCCCCCTCTTCCTCGTACACGATAGGCTCAGTAGACACACCATGTACGCCCGCACGTACCACCATGAAACGAGGGCCGCGAACAGGCTCCGTGTCTATTGTAAGCCGCTAGAGTAAGAAAGCGCTAAGACAAGGTTAAGAACGTTCTTATTTAGCGCCAGGAGGGATGAACCGTGAAGATAACCTACGACTGCACACGCCTGAGTTGGTGCATAGAAAAGCTCGCCGGCGAAACATCCCGGCGAGCCGGCAGCTCATGACAAGGACAGGAAACGCTAGTCGTCTGCTGGAACGTCTCGTCCTGACCACTGGACACGCACAGCAGAATGGCAAGCGTAAAATGGAATTTCCATCGAATGAGGGAGTTGTTCGGGAATGGAGGGAGATTGGGGATTGGAGAGTGGCGGTGATCTTGCTGGTTGTCATCCCCGAGGTTCCAGAACGGTGACCCGCGGCGAGAAGGGGATGCAGGCGGCCGTTCGCGCCCGCTCCCCCACCATCCAGCGTGCTTGAGCGAGCTTCCTATATCGGGCCGGGGATGCATTCCCCGGCCCCTTGACTCAGCTTCGAAACCATCTAGGAAAAGGAGAAATCAATGAAGCGTATACTGATGACCCTACTGAGCGCGTCCTTTGTGATGTTCCTGATAGAGGGCATTGCTACCAGCCCACCCGCATCAGCACAGGAGGCCCTAACCGGCGAGTTGGTCAACATCGGGGGGATTCCGTTAGGCGAGGTCACTGTAATGGATGTGGAGGACAACGGAATCCAAGTGGCAATCACGGCTAGGGGCTTCGATCCCGTGCCTGGAAACCATTACGCGGCCATTACTCAGGCTGGGATCTGCGAGCCGGCTAGATTTATGGAGGCGGGTCGGGATGAGATTGTCTTGCCCGAGGTCCAGTTCTTCGCGAGTGGGGCCGTGGACTATGAACGCACAGTAGAGGCATCACTGGACGCACTTACCGACGCTAATGGAAGCGCCCTGGTAATCTACGCCAATGCTGGAGA
>JALZCF010000582.1 GCA_030863245.1 Chloroflexota bacterium | reverse complement strand
GGAGGGCGCTGACGTAGTAGAAGCCGTAGCGAAACTGCCGCGTCAGATCCCAACGAAAGGTCGAGAGCAGCCGTATCATGTTAGCCTCCTCCCCGTGACGTCGATGAAGATCTCCTCCAGCGTCGTTTCCTGCGTATGGATGGTTTGAACCGCCTCCCCACGTAGTACCCCCAAGAAGCCTGCGTTGTCGGCCAGCCCATCCAGCGGGTACTCCTCGCTCTGCAGGCTCCCATTCGCTCCATATTCGACCCGCACCAGCCGCTTTCCGTATCGAAGTTTCAAGGCCCGCGGCGCGTCGATGAGCTGGATGCGCCCATCCACGATGAAGGCGACGCGGTCACATAGCTCATCCGCCACGGTCATATCGTGCGTGGTCAGGAAGATGGTCGTCCCCTCCTCCCGCTTCTGTTGGATGAGGGCCTTGATCCGCCTCGCATTCACCGGGTCCAGCCCCGCGGTGGGTTCATCCAAAAACAGTAGCTCTGGCCTGTGCAGCAACGCGCGAGCGACGTTGAGCCGGTTGCGCATCCCTTTCGAGAATTCCGAGACGCGCTTCATCCCGTCCCGCTCCAGCCCGACCCATTCGAGCAGCCTCTCCGGCTCCTCCGTCTCACCTGCGTAGAGCGAGCGGAAGTAGGCCAGGTTCTCCAGCGCGCTGAGTTTGAGGTAGTGGTTCGGTAGTTCAAAGGACACCCCAACCCGCTCGTAGTACTGGGGCCCCCACGCCTTCAGATCGCGGCCGAAGACGACGACCCTACCGTGATACGCTTTGAGCAGCCCGATGAGAACTTTCTGCGTCGTGCTCTTCCCCGCGCCACTAGGGCCTAGCAAGCCGAAAATCTCGCCCCGCTCGATCTGGAACGTTACCCCCTCGATCGCGGGTTCGCTCCTGCCAGCATACGTAAAGGTTAGATGGTTGGCCTGGATCATCTCTCACTCCTCAACTCCCCTCCCACCCTCCAAACCCAGACCGTCGAAGAGGAGGGAAGCCAGCACCTCGGGCACTCTATCCCACTCCTGCTGCAGCGACTCATCACCGAGAATGCGCATGATCAAGAGTCCCATCATCATGCTGGCAATGGCGCGCGTGGTCAGCGGCACGTCGATCGGGCGGATCTCTCCCTCCACCACCATCCTCTGGAAGAACTGCTCCGCTATCGACAGCGTCGGCAACATCACCTGCTCGTAGTACAGCTCGCGCAGCTCCGCATTCACCAAGATCTCGGGCAACAACGCCTGGAAGACCTCGTAATTCGGCCAGAGCAGGGTCATGCGCTGGCGCAGGTAGCTGACAAAGAACTGGCGGACGTCCCCCTCCAACCCTCGCGCGAAATGCTCGTCCCGCTCCTCCGTCTCATTCAAACGGTCAAGGATCCCGATGAGCAGATCATTCTTGCTGCCGAAGTAGTTGTAGATCGTCCCGTCCGCAATACCTGCCGTCCGGGCAATATCCCGTATCGTCGCCCGGTGAAACCCCTTTTCCGCAAACACCGCCGTCGCCGCATCCAGAATCTGGTTGCGGCGCGCTCTGATCAACTGCGCCTGGATCGGATCGATTGTTTCAGTCATCAAGTTCTCTCGATAGTGGTGAATATTAATTCAGCTAAATGAATCACCATTCATATCATAGTACAAAAAAAGAGCGCACCTGTCAAGCGCTCCACTACTCAGGTGCCCGGCACTTCAATCAAGCGACGCCCGGGCTTATCTCTCGACAAAGTGCCGGGCACCTCTATCCGTAGCGCCCCGTCACATAATCTTCCGTTAGTTCCTTCTGAGGGGCCGTAAAGATCTGGGCAGTGGGGCCATACTCCACCAACTCACCCAACCAGAAGAAGCCGGTCCAATCTGAGGCACGGGCTGCCTGCTGCATACTATGGGTGACGATAACGATGGTGTAGTTCTCCCGCAGTTGCCACATCAACTCTTCAATCTTGAGCGTGGCAGCCGGGTCGAGAGCGGAGGCGGGTTCGTCCATCAGGATCACTTCTGGTTCGACTGCCAGGACACGCGCGATGCAGAGTCGCTGCTGCTCCCCTCCCGATAATTCGAGTGCGTTCATCTGGAGGTGATCCTTGACTTCCTCCCACAAGGCCGCCCGCCGAAGGGAGTCTTCCACGATTGCCTCGAGATCGCCGTCCATCCCCATGATGCGGGGCCCAAAGGCGACGTTATCAAATATGCTCTGCGGGAAGGGATTAGGTCGCTGGAAAACAAGACCCACCCGGCGCCGTAATGCCACCACGCTCTGTTCCGGGCGGTAGATATTCTCCCCATCGAGCAATATCTCTCCCTCGACGCGCGTGCCGGGTATCGTGTCATTCATGCGGTTGAGCGTTCGGAGAAAAGTGCTCTTCCCACATCCACTGGGCCCAATAAGCGCCGTGATCTGCCGTGCCTTGATATCCAAGTCAATATCTTTAAGCGCCTGGAAGTTACCGTAGAAAAAATCCAGATCACGTACGGCCATTTTAACCTGGTGATTATTCTGCTGCTCATCCATGCGCAGATTGTATCGCCATCCCTACCCAGCGACAAGCAGACAACGGGGTCGCCGGTAAAGCCGCTGTAGGATCGCTACCCTCCTTGCCTCTTGGGGAAGATTAAGACACAATACCAGCGGCGTATCGGACAACTGCGAGTACACCGATGGCGTTACAGAGCATCACAACAGCACCCTTTCCAGTCATCTATCATCCGTCGTCCACCATGCACTATGCGACATGCAACACCCTATTTCAAATGCTCGGCTCTATGACTAAGAACGCCCTCCTACTGCTCGTGATGTTCCTGCTACTTGCCTGTTCGCCGGCAGCTGAGGCAGGCGAAACGGGTGCCCCGCGAACCGGATCGGCTATCGAGAATAAAGGATCGGACACGCTGGTCAACGTGGCGCTGGCGTGGGCGGAAGCGTATACGGAAGAACACCCGGGCGTTCTGATCTCTGTCACGGGTGGTGGCTCGGGGACCGGCATTGCTGCGATGATCAACGGCACGGTTGATATCGCCAATGCTAGCCGCGAGATGAAAGAGGACGAGATCGAGGAGGCGCGAGCCAACGGCGTCGATCCCATCGAGCACGTCGTGGCACGTGACGCCATCGCCGTGGTGGTTCACCCAGACAATCCTGTCAATGCGTTGACAATCCAGCAGATCGCGGATATCTACACGGGTAAGATCACCAATTGGCAGGAGGTAGGAGGGGAGGATCGGCCTATTGTCCTCACCAGCCGTGAATCGAATTCCGGCACCTATGTTTACTTTCTGGAGGAGGTGGTTCGTGTTGGAGCGGAGGACGAGAACGCCGTTTTCTCTCCCGACGCGCTTCTCCTGCCATCCTCCGAGGTCATTAGTCTCGAGGTCTCCCGCAATCCAAATGCCATCGGCTACGATGGCCTTGGCTATGTCACGGCCGAGCAGAAAGTGGTCGCGGTCAGCCCAGGTCCCGGTGAGCCCGCGGTGCTTCCTAGCATCGAAACCGTCAACGAGGGCACCTACCCCATCTCACGACCACTTTATATGTACACGCCCGGCGAGCCCACCGGTGTCATTTCCGACTACCTCGACTGGATCCTCGGTCCGGAGGGGCAGGCCATCGTTGGTGAGCTCGGTTTCGTCCCACTTCAATTTTGATTGTGAAGGTTCTTTACATCCTCCCTCACAGTAAGTGTATCGAACAGGAGCAGCATGGCAGTTGACTCTCTCACCCGCCCCACAACCCGGGCGCCAGTTAATTGGCAAGAATGGATTATCGAGGCGACGATTCGCATCCTGGGCCTTTCCGGTATTGGCTTCGTCGTCTTGATCTTTCTCTTTCTCCTGAGAGAAGGGGTTCCCGCCTTCTGGGAGGTTCCGCTGGTCGAGCTGGCCGGCATTCGCTGGTACCCGACCCTCGAGGTGTACGGCTTCGTGCCGCTCATTCTCGGCTCGCTCCTGGTGACGATCGGCGCGGTGGCCATTGCCGTGCCGCTTGGCATCGCGGTTGCCATCTTCTTGAGTGATCTCGCCCCGGCCTGGCTGCGAAATATTCTGAAACCCATGATTGAAGTCATAGCAGGTATCCCCAGTGTCGTGCTTGGCTTTCTGGGAATCGTTGCTCTGAGCCAGTGGATCCGCGTGAATTTAGGGGCGCCTACGGGTCTTTCTGCTATCACTGGTTCCCTGCTGCTAGCTTATATGGCCCTACCGACAATCATCTCTGTGGCCGAGGACGCACTGGATGCGGTACCGAGGAGCTATCGTGACGCCGCTCTGGCGATGGGAGCGACCCAGTGGCAGACCATCTGGCGAGTGGTGCTGCCCGCGGGTAAGACCGGCATCTTGACCGCTGTCATGCTCGGCGTAGGGCGCGCCCTGGGGGAGACGATGGCTGTGATGATGGTGACCGGCAACGCGCCGCGCATCCCGCTCGGTCTGGATGCTTTCTTCAGGCCCGTTCGCACCATGACTGCCACCATCGCCGCCGAGATGGGTGAGGTAGCGCAGGGTAGCACACACTATCACGTCCTCTTTGCCGTCGGGATTGTTCTCTTCGTCCTTACCTTCCTTATCAACGCACTAGCTGCCATTGCCCTCTTTCGTCAGGCACGTAGGGGCGGTGGACGACTTCTCTCTTAGGTGAGTAAGATGCTCCGGGTTGACCCCTTGCTTGTCCAGCGAATCGTGTTCGCGTTGCTGGCGGTCGCTACCGTGGTTGTGGTCGTCCCGCTCGTGGCGGTCCTTCTCTTCATCTTCGTGAGGGGGATCGAGGCGATCTCGCCTACTTTCATCTTTGGCATGCCTGCCGAAGGAATGACAGCAGGTGGCATCTGGCCGGCCATTGTCGGCACGATATATCTGACGGTCGGCACTGCTCTCTTCGCTATCCCGATAGGTCTGGGTGCGGGTATCTACCTATCCGAGTACGCGGAAGACAACCGACTGACACGAACGCTCCGGCTCGCGATCATTAACCTGGCAGGTGTTCCTTCGGTCGTCTACGGCCTTTTCGGGCTGGGCCTGTTTGTTCTCTTTCTTGGCTTCGGCACCAGCATCGTAGCGGGGTCGTTGACGTTAGGCATTTTGACGTTGCCAGTCATCATTTCGACATCGGAAGAGGCACTGCGGGCCGTCCCTCAGAGCTACCGGATCGTGAGCGCTTCATTGGGAGGGACCCGCTGGCAGGGTATTCGTCGGATCATTCTGCCGCAGGCAATGCCCGGTATCCTAACCGGCATCATCCTTGGACTAGAACGGGCCGCGGGCGAGACCGCCCCGATTCTCTTTACGGTGGCAGCCTTCTTCCTGCCACGACTTCCGGAGAGCCCCTTCGATCCCGCCATGGCCCTGCCATACCACCTGTTCGTTATCTCCACCCAGGTCCCTGGCATGCCGGTCCAGATCCAGTATGGCACCGCCCTGGTTCTTATTACCTTTGTCCTCGGTATGAACCTCCTCGCCACTGCCGTCCGCAACTACTACCGCCGCCGCCGCGCCTGGTGACCCTTGCGTCTTTGCGTCTTTGCATCTTTGCGTGAGCCAACATGACCCCTAAATACGAGATTCGTAACCTAACGTTCCGCTACGGTGACGTGGTCGCGTTGCGCGACATCTCGCTCACCATTCCGGCCAATCAGATCTTCGTGTTGCTTGGACCGGCAGGCAGTGGCAAGTCTACACTCCTCCGTATCTTGAATCGGCTGATCGATCTGTCGCCGGCGGGGCAAATCGTATCAGGAGAAGTCCTGCTGGATGGCAAGAATATCTATGCGCCGAACGTGAACGTTACGGAACTTCGCCGGCGGGTGGGCATGGTCTTCGCCCAGCCGGTGCCGCTTCCCTTGTCCATCCGGGAGAACATCACGTACGGGTTGAGATTGGCAGGGATTACGGATCGAGCAACATTGGAGGAGGCCGTCGTCACATCGCTTCAGCAGGCCGCCGTATGGGAGGAAGTCAAAGATCGCCTTGACAGCCCCGGCAACGCGCTCAGTGGGGGACAGCAGCAGCGCCTCTGCCTCGCCCGCACGCTCGCCCTGAAGCCCGACGTCATCCTGCTCGACGAGCCGACCAGCGGTCTCGATCCCATCTCTACCCTTAAAGTAGAGCAGGCACTCCAAGAACTCAAGAAGTCGCTCACCATCATATTCGCGCCAAGCAGCGTCCAGCAGGGTGCCCGCATCGCCGACCACGCTGCCTTTCTTCTCACCTCCGAACTTATCGAGGTGGCCAGCGGCGACCAACTCTTCACCGCCCCCCACAAACAACAGACAGAAGACTACGTCACCGGTCGCTTCGGCTAGCAAACCAGCAACACACCGTGCTACACTTTCGACCTATCTACCGTTGACCTTGGCCTCACAGGGAGGTGAGTATGCGTTCAGCCCGTGCCCATTTCGACAGTCAACTGAGCAATCTGCGAGATCAGCTATTACGGATGGGTAGCTTGGTAGATGAAGCACTCGATGGGGCGATTCGTGCCCTGGTCGAGCGCGATTCTGAGCTGGCAACGCGCGTGATTCGTGGCGATGAGACCATTAACCGGCTGCGCTATGCGATTGAAGAACAGAGCTATCTTCTTCTCGCAACCCAGCAACCGATGGCGGGCGATCTGCGTCGTATCGCGGCCGCGATCTCCATCGCTACCAACATGGAGCGCATGGCCGATCATGCCACCGGGATCGCTGTCCTTGCCCGCCGCCTGAATAACGAACCGGAGGTAAAGCCGCCCGCGGACATCCTGCGCATGGCAGAGGTCACGCGCACGATGCTTCGCCGCGCGCTCGATGCCTACCTTACCACGGACGCAGCGTTAGCCCGCGAGGTCGCGGCGGAGGATGAGGAGATCAACCAGCTCCACGAACAGGTACTCCGCAAGCTTGTCGGTGACATGATTGAGGACCCCCAATCCACCCGCCGCAACACCTACCTGCTCTGGGTGGCGCACAATCTGGAGCGGTGGGGGGATCGCATCAAGAACATCTGCGAGCGGGTGGTCTACGCGGCGACCGGTGAGTTGACCGACTTTGACGCTCACGCGGAGAGTGAGGGAGAGCTGGACGAGCATGATGCCCTGGCTGACCCGCTCGACAACCTTTAATACCAACTTCATCCTTCATCCTTCATCCTCCGCCTCCTCCACCTCCGGCGTCGCTGCCGGTGCTGCGGGCGCGGTGCGCGCACTGGTGGCTAGGATCACAGGCTCCCCCTCCAACGCTTCGGCCAGCTCGTCCTCTAACTCGACCCCGAGTTCCTCCTCGATCTCGTCGCGCTCGAACTCCCGTACGGTACCCATCACGCGCAGCGCCTCGTCCTGCTCGACCGCCCGCACGAGGGGGCGCATGGTCAGGATAGCGATCTCCTCGTCATCCTCGCTGAGGCGGAAGGCACGGAGGCTGATAGGCTCGCTGACCGTCCCGCGTACCCGCACCGTCTGCCGGATGAACTGCTCTGGGTCGTCCACGATATCGGCCACGGCAACGTCCTGCACGGCAGCAGTCGGTGTCGGCGTAGCTTCCACTTCCTCCGTGGCTGCCTCAATCACGCCACAGGCGATCCGGTCGCCGCTGTCGCCACCCGGGTCGGTGAGGTAGTCGTCGGGCTGGGCGTGGATGACAATCGCGCTGCCATCCTCGTCAAAGAGGGAACGTTCGCCCGTCTGCAGCGTGATGCGATGGGTCGTCGTCTGGTAGTCGGCGCTGCCGTCCGAGAAGCGAATGTTGGGCAGGTCGCCCACATGGGGACCCTGCGGGTCGAGGAAGCCGTGCGAGGCGTCGGTGGGGTTGAAGTGCTCGCCAGCCGACTCGAAGTCCGGCGTCTCACACGTGCCCGTCTCGTGGATGTGGATCCCATGCTCCCCGTCCGTCGCGTCGTCGAAGTCCGAGAGCTCAACCTGAACCTGGACGGCGCCTTCCTCGGTATGTGTAAAAGTGGCCTCGCCCACCGTCTCGCCCTCCGTGTTGACGATGTCGGCCGTCGCTCGTGTTGGTACCTCGTCCTCTTCCCGAGCCGTTACCTGTTCAGCTGGGAAGAGCACACCACAGGCGACGACTTCGCGGGCCTCCGTATCAACTAGATAGAGCGCGCTGCCGCTGTCGGTCGCCAGCTCGTCAAAGGTCACCGCCTCGGTCACGAGACGAACCCCCGCCTCATCCTCAGTGGGGGAGAAGGCGGTCGTCCGCAGGCGGGCCAGGATAATGCGGGGGCGCACCCGTGCGGCTGCCCGGCACTCGCCCCTATTGGTCAGGACGATCCGTAGATTGGGATCCTCCAGATCGACCTCGTCGACCTCCATCTCGATCTCCACGGCGTCGTCCACTGAGGTGATCAGCGCCGTGCCCACCATCTCGCCATCCGGACTTTCAAGGATGACCGAGTCGCCCTGCGCATGTGCCACCGCAAGGCGCAAGGCGCCCAGGACAATGAGGAGTACCAGCACTAGGCCGATGATGACCCACTTCGAGCGGCGAATTTCACTCATCGATGACATCGTTACCCCTTTTACCAATTACAGAGCTGTCCCCATGAAACTCAAGACCGTCTGGTGCCCGTTCTTACGCTTTACGTTTTACGTCTTACGAGTTTAACTTGATATGCTTCACTCAGTACAGAGCCGACCACAGGGCACTGCAGCAACAACTATTCCAGAGGATACTCTTTTACCAATCATGCTATTCTCTCATCGTAACGACTCAGCCCGAGAGGTGCCCGGCACTTTAGTTGAGTGCGTGCGAGTGCCGAGACTCTCGACAAAGTGCCGGGCACCTGAGTCGTAACCTCTCATCTTATATTACCGTGTACAGTAGGCAATTTTCTTTTCCTGTGGAACAATGCACACTATTCTATATGACCATGCTTTTTAATATCTGGTTCGTCATTATCGGCGCCCTCCTGATTAGCGTAGCACTTGCCGGGTCCGTGATGGAGCGGCTACCGCTTACCTCGGCGATGTTCTATATGGCGCTGGGCGTTGTGCTAGGGCCGGTTGGCTTCGGCTTGATCCAGTTCGATCCCGTTGCGCAGGCAGGTATCTTGGAGCGTCTGACGGAGGTGGTGGTCATCATCTCCCTCTTCTCTGCTGGCCTCAAGCTCCGTACCCCGCTCCATGATGGCCGGTGGCGCCTGCCCGTCCGACTGGCCTTCATCTCGATGACCGTCACGGTTGGCCTGATTGCACTGGCCGGCGTCACGTTACTTGGCCTGCCGATCGGCGCAGCTGTCCTACTGGGTGCGGCGCTCGCGCCGACCGATCCGGTGCTCGCCTCGGATGTCCAAGTGAGGAGTCCCACGGATCGCGATCGTCTGCGTTTTAGCCTGACCGGGGAGGCAGGACTGAATGACGGGACGGCCTTTCCCTTCGTCATGTTGGGCGTGGGCCTGCTCGGCCTACATGAACTGGGT
>JALZCF010000579.1 GCA_030863245.1 Chloroflexota bacterium | reverse complement strand
CTCAGGCCCTCGTCCGCGGTTTCCCTCGCTGTGAGAATCTCGTCCGGAACCTCCGCATCCCCCTGCACCAAGACGGCGGGCGGATTGACAAGACCGCTACCGGTCGGGTCGGAGAAAAGCAGGGAGACGTGGGGGTTGCGCTGGATATGGAAGGCCTTTTGTGGTAGCCCAATCGGCGTCAGGATAAGGAACTGGAATGGCTGGGGCCGATAGATCGGCAGGATAGGCCATGTAATGGGAGTGCCATCCCTCGCAAAGGTGGTGAGCTCGCAGGTCAGGAACTCGTTGAACACCTTTTCGACCTCAGTTGGTAGTCGAATATCGATCATCAGGAATCTCCTTTCAATAGGGACGGTGACGATTTCAAGTTCATTCTACAAAATGACCGTCTTGGAATCGTCAAAGAAAGCGTCTTGGGAACGCTGTACAAATAAATGCACGTTCTTGCGTAATTACCTGCATATGACATGGGAGCTTAAGGGCTTCTAGGCGTTTGCCGGAGCCGGCAGGCAAAACAACCTAAAGCGGCAATACAATTTTGCCGCTTTAGGCATGATATTGGGATGCTACGTGGCTAGAATGTATCTAGTAATGAATATTCACTGAGGTACCCGATCCAGCAGGTAGGCTTGGAATCATCACAAAGGGGCGGGCGAGTGCCTGACGATTTACAGGAGGAGGGATCATGCGACCCGATGCACGACAGCGAGGTTATTGTGATATGTGTGGAACCCGCATTAGAGCAGAGTATTCTGGTCCCTACTACATTCGGCGGTTAGGTCGATGGCTCTGGTTGTGCGGGGAGTGCATGGCACAGGGGATTCGTCGCGTCATGGCGAAGTGGCAAGAGGATGTGTAAGGATTTTTCCCCTACAGTCCGAACATCCTCGAAAACTTTAACATCACCGCCCTGAGCTCAGGTGCACCGCACTCGAGGACTTGGTACCGGAAGAGGGCAGCCCATCTTTTCTCATCAGAGAGCGGCACCTGGGCCGCTCTTTTTTGTTGTTCAAGATGAGGAAAAGCGCGAAGGTGGGCATTAATTTTGCTGCTAAAGGTAGCCTCATACACCGCCATGAGAGGAGAGCAACATGATGGCAGACGAAGTACGGCGCTGGAGGCGAGAACCGCTCAACGAGGCAGTTCGAGAGAAGGCGTACTTTTGTGGAGAGGAGGACTCACGACTAAAGCTCGATCCAGAGGAGGAACCACCGCTAGGGCTCGATCCAGAGATCGAAGCACGCGCTGTAGAGTGTCTCAAGAGGAGAAGACAGCACGAGAGAGCAACGCACAATTGACAACGCAGCAGTCAACAAGAGGGTCACTACGTCCCTCTTGTTTGTGCTGGTGCCCCTATCAGCTGAGGGACTAGGCCAATGGAACTTCAAATAGGGCCCAGATAAGGAGAGAACGATGGCCCAGTACAAGGTATGGACGGGCAAAGAATACGAGGAACAAGCCGAAGCGGAACTAAAGGCCTTGCGCGATGAAGGAACCATCACGGACTTCGACCATCAAGATCGATGGATTACGCCAGAAGAGGATGATCCCGAACTCGTCCAGTACGTTGTGACGGTAGGCGACGAGAACACGCGAGAAGCCTGGCACGTACTATCTAGCACGTTTCGAGGCAACGTGTCGTTGATGATTGGAGAGTGACCACTATTTTTACCTCCAAAACAGGCTCGCCACGAGCCTGTTTTGGAGCATTGAAGGCGCGTATCATCGATTCAGGCTTACGAACCTATGATGCCCGAACCTGGCCCTCTTCCCCTTAAGCATTACCAAGTTTGTTAGCCAGCGGCAGAGCCAGCGCCGCGAGGGTGAGAACTGGATTGGCGGCCGGGATGTGCGGGAAGACCGAGAGGTCACAGGCGTAGAGATTGTCGTACGCGAGGAACTTGAGGTCCTGATCCACAACGCCGCTGCCATCAGCGCTCATGCGCAGGGTTCCACCCGCATGGTGGACAGTGCCCTCGTTGCCGAAGTGCATGTAATCATTGGGATAGTGGACAGGCACGTGCAGAAACTCGAGGATCCGGTTCCGCAGACCCGCCACCTCGTCCCACAGCTGTGAGCCGCTCGGGTTGGGCTTAACCCTGACTGTGGGTTTCTCGCCCTCGCTGCCCGATTCGATGTAGTTATCGTCGTCGAGGTGGCTATCGAAGATAAACTTCATCTGCACTAATGTCCGCTGGTCGGCCTCGATCCGCTCCCGCCATAGATCATCATCTGCCAGTTGGCGGGTTGGTTATTCGGGTCTAGGTGGGGCTGGTGGCGCGAACGCGGTAGGGCTTCGACGTGGTAGTTGGCAAAGTGGTCACCCAGGCGGTCGATCAGCAGGTTCTGGAAGGGCCCCAGCGTGCGCTGCTTGCGCATGAGGGTTTCGGCACGTGGGTAGCCGGTGCTCTGGAGATAGTGCCGGATGGTGTCCGGCCAGGACTGCAGTTCCCAATCGTGCATGCGAGGAATGAGACCGGCCCAGAACACGGAGCGGCCGCCGAGGTTCATCTGGACGCCGAAGAGGAGGTTGGAGCCAGGCTTGTTGGTGAAGTGGCCGACCTGGTGCTGCATGGGCAGGACGGACCAATCGCCGGGCAGGTTGGTGATGTGAGTTGGGTAGAGCAGGCCTCCGGCCTCAAGCACCAGTGTGTGCCGCCCCATGTCGGAGAGGGCATCGGCGAGGATGCCACCACCGATCCCCGAGCCAATGATGATGACATCGTACACGACGTCGGGGACGAATTCACCGCGCACACGATCTTGCTGGAGATTGCTCTCAGTCATCCAGAGGTTATCGTACTTAACTTTGCACGACAAGAGATTATGATGGCGTGTTGTAGTGTTTCCCTCCCAGTCTGTCCTAGTCTATCATATCTTGCGCTAAAAGCTAGCCTCTCCCATCCTGGTCCTTCCGCTGCTTTCGAGGATCACCTTGAAATATGCTGCACATTATTGCGTTACGAGGTATCTAATGCGCAAGGCTTTGAGCCGGAGATCCTTCCTGCATACCTATTTGTTATTGGGTGTCGCTGCAGGCGCTTCGCAGAAGGGCTCACGCATCCGTGCCCCTCGGAATCAGCCGGTCAAACATGGCGCAGGCATCGATGCCGCCGAGAGCACTCCAATCCAATCCATTAAGGAACAGGAGCTTTTTCGACTGCGAGTGGTGAGCTTGAATGTGTGGGCGCTACCGATTGTATCGAAGGATACGCCCGCCAGGCTGGCCGCGATTGTCCGACGGCTGGCCGAGCTAAACGCGGATATTGTCGGCCTTCAAGAAGCGTGGATGGAGGAAGCCCGCCAGAGTATCATCGATGATGCACGCGAGGCAAGCGACCTGCGGCACCATTACTATTTTAAACCTGGCATCAGGGACAGTGGCTTGCTGATCCTATCGCGTTTCCCGATCCGAGAGGTTGGCTTCCATCGCTTTCGTCTTAGCGGTCGGCCGGAGAGACTGGCGGAGGCCGAGTACGTCGCGGGCAAGGGGATAGGCTACGTGCGGTTGCAAACGCCTGTCAGTGAGGTGGACGTCTATAACTTTCATCTGCTCGCGCAATATACAACGGACGAGCAAGATCCCTATCGCGCGCACCGTACCGCCGCCGCGTACGAGATGGTGAAATTCGTTTCCAGCCAATCCCGTGAGCGGAATCCAGTCCTCCTTCTGGGTGATCTAAACATGAGACCCGATCAACTAGGATATAAAATCCTAACCTGTACGGGCGGCTTCCGTGACTCTTACCTATCGGTAAATCCCGAGAACGCCGGGCACACCATATCAGGCTTGAATCCCTACACCAGGGACGAGGACCTAAAACGGATTGATTATATCTTTACGAAGGATGGAACCTCGGTTGGATTGAATGCAGTCATGTCCCGGGTCATCATGGATGAGAGACCGCCGGTGGTAGACGGGAGAGAGCTGGCGGCCTACTCAGACCACTATGGGGTGCTGAGTGAGATCGAGCTCTTCCCGAGGAGTTCACCTGGGGATGCTGCGGAGGGCAGGTGTGGCCCGGCCTCCGCGATCTGGACCGAGTTCTTGTCTTACATCGATGCGGCGCTTCAGGAGGCAAGGATCAGGCAAATGGGACACCATGTAAAAGGCCTTGGTGGCGCTGTCGCTGCGCCCGGTCTCTATTTCTTTGGGCGCGGCCTGAAGTCTCTGGCGACCGCACGGAATGCTCCTACGGCTGACACTGCGGTAGCGCCTACAGAGGAAAATCCGGACCAGGGAGGAGACGAGCTCAATGGTATCGACTCGCGGCGCCAGATGCCGCTCCGCCGGAGAGTCTTCCTTGCTCGTCTTGTACAGGGGATAGCCGTTGCGGTGATGACACCTTACGCGATGCTTCATGGCTGGCTCGGGCTCTGGATTGTACCTGATGAGATACGGGAACTAGAAGCTATCAGAGATGAGTTGCTCCTCCAGACGGGAGTAGGCCATGGCGGGCGCTGAGTTTCGCCTCTCGCCGCGCGCGCGGCGCATCCTTGCGGCCCTGGCGCCGATCGTATGCGGGGCCGATGTCGAGGAGCTAGCCCTCACGACGCCCATCCTCGAGCATGTGGAACGAACGCTCGGTTCCTTTCCGGCGGCCCTACGTGCGGCGATTCTCGCGGGGCTCAACGTCTTCGAACTCTCTGCGGCCGCGCGGCGATCATCGCGTGGCCGTCGGTTCTCCCAACTGCCACGCCAAGCAGCATGCCGGCACTACGAGTCGTGGTGGTCGTCGCGGTTCGCGGCCCTCCGCGAGATCGCAAGCCTCCTCAAGGCCACCCTGGCGCTCGCCTATTACGAGCAGCCGCCGATCCGTGCCCGGTTGGGGTATGATCCCGACCATTGGATTAGCGAGGTGGCTCAGCGGCGGCTGGCGAGGTGGTCAACTGAAATTCGCCAGCACGAGGCCGAGCTTCTCGCACCCGATCCGCTCGTATCTCCCGGACGCGTGATGCCGAGCGTCTCCCCTACGCCAGGTGGCGGCAAGCGGCGGGTGCAGACCCGCGACGATTTCGCCGGAGGCGAGCTAGTCTGCGATGTGGTGGTCGTCGGCTCGGGCGCAGGCGGCGCGGTCGTGGCGGCTGAACTCGCGGCGGGGGGACTGGACGTGATCGTGCTGGAAGAGGGGGGCTATCACCCGACCGAGGAGTTCACGACCGAGGCGAGCACGATGGTGCGAAAGCTCTACCGCGACGGGGGGATGCAACTGGCGTTCGGTACGCCGCCGATCAGCTTCAATGAGGGGAAGTGCGTCGGCGGTTCGACCGTCATCAATGGCGGCATGTCCTGGCGCACGCCGGAGCAGGTGCTTCGGCGCTGGCAGGAGGTGGAGGCGATCGAGGGCATCGGCCCGGCTGCCATGGAGCGCTACTTCGCGCGCGTCGAGCGCTACATCTCGGCGGCTCCCCAGGATCCCGGTTCGATCGGGCGCGACAACGAGCTTTTCCGGGAGGGGGCGGAGCGGAAGGGCTGGAAGGTCATCCCCAATATCCGCAACCAACTCCACTGCGCGGGCTGCAACAACTGTGTGCTGGGTTGCCCCACGGGGGCCAAGCGCTCGACGCTGGTATCCTATCTACCGCGCGCACTGGCGTTCGGCGCCCGCGTCCACGCCGATTGCCGCGTGGAGCGGATCCTCTTGAACGGGAAGCAGGCGGAAGGTGTCACGGGGCACATCGCGGGCGCCGCTGGACGGCGCGGCGCCCCTTTCACAGTACGCGCGTCCCGAGTGGTGGTGGCCGCGGGGGCGATGCACACACCAGCCCTCCTCGCCCGCTCGGGAATCCGCTCGCCCTCTGGCCGCATCGGTAGCGATCTCGCGCTTCATCCCAACGCGATGGTGGTCGCGCTCTTTGACGAGAACGTCGAAGGGTGGAAGGGGGTCCACCAGGGCTACCAGCTGCGCGAGTTCCAGGACGAGGGGTTGCTCATGGCAGCGGTTAACCTTCCGCCGGCGATCCTCGCTACCGGCCTGCGGCACTACGGCCCGGCCCTCAGCGAGCTCATGCAGGATTACAACCGGATCGTCACGGCGGGGGTGCTCGTGGAGGATACGGGGCGTGGACGCGTGCGCGCGTTACCCTCGGGGCAGCCGATTGCTTCCTACGCGCTCTCCGACATGGACGCCGATCGGATCGTCCGAGGTACCGCGCTCCTGGCGGACCTGCTGTTCGCGGCGGGAGCGCGGCGCGTCATCCTGCCGTTCGAGGGCGTGCCCGATCTACTGACCGCGGACGACGCGCGTCGACTCTACCGGCAGCCGATCCCGAAGCGGGCGATGAAACTGAGCACGGTGCACATCATGGGCACGGCGCGGATGGGGGGCGACCTAGCACGCCACGTGTGTGACTCGTACGGCCAGGTCTACGATAGCGTGGGGCTTGTTGTGGCGGATGCGAGTCTCTTCCCATCCCCCATCGGGGTGAACCCGATGGAGACGATCATGGCGCTGGCGACACGCAACGCCGAGCGCATTCTGGAAAACTGGACTTCCCAGAGGGTGCTATGAGCAACGAGAAGGAAGCTGCTTCGTTCGAATTCCAACGCGTCGCCACTCTGGATAGGCGCGCTCTTGAGGTCTTAATGGTTCAAGGGGAGAGACCGGAGTTGGACGCCCTCCCAGGCTGGGAATATCGGGGCATGAACATCGGCATCCCGGCAAGGCTACTCAGAATCCAGAAGTTTATCAAGGGATTCCTTCGTCTGCCGAGCGGAGAGGTGTGTGGGTACAACGTGCGGGTGCGGCAGAACGGTCCAACCGCGCCGTGGGTGACAATCCCCATTGACGAGGCGCCGCGCCGCTTCGGCTTCTATCGCGTGACGCCGGTCACTCCAGCGGAGCGCGACAACGCTTACCTTCACGCGCTGTTGCTGGACTACGGCCAGGGTGGAAACGGACGCCTCAATCCCCTCTCGACGCTCCGTGATTATCTGGTTCGGGTTGCACCCGGCTCGGATGATTTGCTGCTTGGTAAGGCTTTCATGGCCGTGTGGCAGCTGCGCGTGCCAGTCGGGTACTTTCTCCTGGAACGTTACCGGTCAAGCGACTATCGCGGCTGACGAGGAAAAGCGCGACAGCGTCGATGGCCTGCCGTGGGGCGACCAAGATGTCTTGTCTCGTATATGTTCGGCCCGATCGCCCAAGCTCGAAAAAGTCTGGTACGATGACTTGCTTCATTCGCTCGATGTCGAAACGGGTCTCCTCGCGCCAAAGCTCTTCTTCGAGACGCTCAAGCGTATCACGGTCCCTCTTGCTCAATTCCATATGTACATCCTCCCGCGACCGGCACCTGCACCCATTGATATGACGACCAATGGCGCCATCGCTGCCTGGTTTCTGTCCACTGTATTGTAGGAAGCATTACTTGCCTTGCCAGAGAGAGGTGTAGGTACGCTTCAGCAACGCCGCCACCTCGTCAAGCTCACGGCGGGAGGGCTGGACGGACCAATCAGCATCAATTTTGAACGAATCCCCTTGAAAACGAGGCAGGACGTGCAGGTGCACGTGGAAGACCCCCTGGAAGGCCGCTTCGCCATCCGCCAGGAACAGATTCATCCCTTCACATCTGATCCCTAATTGTCGGAGCGCTTGTGCGAGGCGCATGGCAATCTTAAACAGATGAGCCCCCGTCTCCTCATCCATGTCAGTCAGGAGAGGCATATGGGCCTTGGGAACGACTAGCACGTGCCCTTGGTTGACAGGGTTGATGTCCATAAAAGCCATCACCCTATCATCCTCGTAGACGACGCTGGCTGGCACATCGCCTGCTACCATGGCACAGAATACACACTCGTTCATGACCGGCTCTTGTCTCATCCAAACTCCTAGCTCTTCGCTCGCCGCGCCCTGAACTCCGTGACCCGATGTATTGCTGCTATATACTTAAAACGATTCCTGACCAGTACGAGGAGCAATTGACCTGAGCACAGTTCGGAGGCTACATTTGACTTCGTGCTGGAATAGCGGTTACATTGGAAGGCTACCATCGTTCGTCTTTCAACATCGAGACCGAGGAAGCCGTGATGCAGCGCAGCACAGATAGAATATTGACAACCCATGCGGGCAGTCTTCCGCGACCGCAATCCCTGATTGCTCTGCATGCCTCCAAGTTTGCTGGCGGGCCGGTCGAAGAGGAAGTGTTGGAGCAGGCGACCGAGGAGGCGATTCGCTCCGTCCTCGCCGAACAGACCGAAGCCAAGCTTGATATCATCAACAACGGAGAGATGGGACGGGAGAGTTTCTTCACTTACGTCCAACATCGCATGAGTGGTTTTGGTGGTGTCGGCACCCGTCCCATCATGGCGGACCTGCTGCGCTATCCCGGGAGTCTGGAGCGCAGGAGCCAGGCGATGGGCACAGAGGAACGTGTCGATCTGCTGAGGGCACCTAAGGCGATAGGAGAGGTTCGCTATGTGAACCCTACGCCCATCGAGCAGGAATGCCGCCAGCTTAGGTACCTACTCGACGAAACGGGAAGTGCCTTTACTGAGGCTTTTGTCTCCGCGCCTTCACCGGGCATCATCGCTGCCGGAATGCAGAACGACTACTATGAGGACCTTGAAGCGTACGTGAATGCGCTCGCGGAGGCATTACGCATCGAATACGCCACTATCGCGAGGGCTGGTTTTCTCCTCCAGATTGATGCCCCGGACCTGGCACTGGAGCGTCACACCCTCTTCCAGGATAAGCCACTAGACGATTTTCTTGCTTTCGTTCGACTCGTGGTGACTGCCATCAACCAAGCGCTCGAGGGCATCCCTCGCGAGCAGGTCCGGTTGCACGTCTGTTGGGGAAACTACGAGGGGCCGCATGATTGTGACGTGCCCCTTGAGGATATCTGGCAAGATGTGGCCCAGGTCAACGCGGGTGCGATCATGCTCTCCATGGCGAATCCGCGCCACGCGCACGAGTATCGCTTCTTTGAAGACCCCTCGATCTTAGGCGACCGGCTCCTAATTGCTGGTGTCATCGAGACGACGACCAACTATATCGAGCACCCGCAGGTGGTGGCGGATCGCATCGAACGGATTGCCACGGCGGTGGGTGATCCGACGCGGATCATCGCGGGGACCGATTGCGGTTTCGAGACTGCAGCTGGCTCGAAGATGGTGGTGGATGAGGTCGTGTGGGCCAAGTTGCGGTCCCTCTCTGAGGGTGCAGCAATCGCCTCGAAGAGACTCCTGGGTTAGCCCGCCGGAGTCCAAGCTTCCGGTGCTCGGTATTGTAATCCGGTCATGACCTCGACGACGGTAGGGGTTTCTGCCGAGAGTGCCTGCTGGATCGCACTCCTGATCCCGTTCGGGTCCTCCACGCGGATTCCCGCACAGCCCATCTCCTGAGCAATGCCCGCGAAACTGACGGGCTCGAAGCGATAAAGCTCACCCGGGTTTCCGGGTCGGTCGCCATAGACGCCGTGGATGTCTGCTATTCCCTGTGCCAACCCACCGTTGTTGTTGACGATAGTGACGGTCTTGATGTTGAAGCGACGCGCCGTCTCAAGCTCGCTCAAGTGGTACCAGAATCCGCCGTCGCCCGTGAAGCAGATTACGGGTCTGTGCGGCGCAGCGCATTTGACTCCGAGCGCGCTCGGAAAGGCCCAGCCCAGGGAACCAGCCGCTCGCAGATAGCTCTGGCCCGGGTGGCGCAGATTGACCATTGTTGCGGTCCAGAT
>JALZCF010000574.1 GCA_030863245.1 Chloroflexota bacterium | reverse complement strand
ATGTCAACCTGAACGACCGGGGTACCCGGTGCGGGAATCGTCCAGTTGTTGGTCACCTGGTCGCCGGTGTGGCTACCGACGTAGATCACCAGATCCGCCTCCGACACCACCTGGTTGGCAGAGCGCGCCGAATAGGTGCCCACAACCCCCACACTGAGGGGGTGATCATCCCGGATCGTGCCCTTCCCGTTGACCGAGGTTGCCACAGGGATGGAGCCTTTTTCTGCCAGCGCGACCACCTCTGCCGCAGCGGAAGAGAGGCGGACACCGCCTCCAGCCACCAGCACGGGCCGCGACGCGCCACCAATCGCGCGCGCAGCTCGCGCAACGGCGTCCTCTTCAGGTTCCGGCCGGAACGCTGGGTAGTGAGTAAACGATTTTTCAACCACGAGAGGCAACGATTCTTCGGCTGCCTCCAGCGCCCGCCCGTTGTATCCGAGCAGGTCCAGATGGACGGGGGCTGGCGCGCCCGACGTCGCCTCACGAAAGGCCTGGCGCAACAGGTAGGGCAGTTGTGCCGGCGTGTCAACTGCTGCACTGTACTTTGTCACGGGTGCGAAGAGAGGGGCATGCGCTATCTCCTGGTAGGCATTCCGATACTGGGAGAGTGGCTCCTTCTTACCCGTGAGTGCGATGACCGGCGAGAGGCCCAAGTAGGCATCCTGAAGCCCGGCGGCAAGGTTAGCGGCACCCACCGACTGCGCCATGCAGACGCCCGGCTTATGGGAAACGCGTGCGTAGCCGTCGGCCATGTATGCCGCTGCCTTCTCCGAATGGGTGAGCACGCGCTGGACTCCCAGTGCCTCTAGCTCTACCATCGTCTGTCGCAAGATGGCGTCCACGTAGAAGACGTGGGTGACGCCATATCCCTTGAGCGTCTCGGCAATGAACCTTGCGCCGCTGGTTGGGCCTTTGGGTTCCATGTTCAGGGGCCTGCGACTTCCTGGACGTAGGCGTGGCGAGCGGAGCGATCTTCCGAGAGCGAGCCTTGAGTCTGTCTGGTGAGCCTCTCGATGGCGTCGGCGAGGTGAGAATCGGTAATGTTGTAGGCACCCTCCGCGACCCGCAGATGATGAGCCTCGAAGAGGACCTGGGTGTGGGTTACCCCGACGGGCGGCTCGAATTTGTAGCAGGACAGTTCGTATCGCTGTCCCAGCGGATCACGGAAGTAGATCGAGTGCATGAAGCCTCGATCGATCTCAGGCGTATGCTTGACGCCCCGCTCGTCGAGACGTTTCGCGACCTGGGTGAAAGTAGCGCGGGATACGGTAAAGGCGATATGGTGGAGATTGCCAATGCCTTCTGGGTTGGGCGTCGAGTCAGGCTCCCGGGTTTCGTTCGTAAAGACCGTGATCAGGCGACCATCGCCGGGATCGAAGTAGAGGTGGCTCTCGTCAGGGTTGTCCAGGTTGGGCTGCTCGAAGATGAAGGGCATGCCCAGGACACCCTCCCAGAAGTCGATTGTTAGCTGGCGGGTGGCTCCGATCAACGTGATGTGGTGTACCCCTTGTGTTTGAATCTTCTGCATCATTCCTCCGGTTGCTATGGTTTGTATCCGAGGGACAGTTGTCCGAACCGACGTTCGTGCTTGTCGAGCAAGATGCGATAGGCCGCCGAGACGAGCGGGCGCTGGCGCGAGGGAGAGCGGTGGAACCACAGCACCGACAGGCGGTAGAGGCGGAGGTAGGTGACATCCACGACGTGCTGGAAACCGGCGTTGGCCATGCCCTGGACCGAGGGCTGGTTCAGCCGTGACGCTCCGATCCAGATGCGGGGGGTGCCCTCATGATGAAGCTGGTGGAGAATATGGCTCAGGAGGGCGCTGTAGAAGCGCTGTCCGCGCCAAGCCGGTAGGGTGACGCAATCCCAGATGTAGGCCTCATCATCCGGGATGTAAAACCGTCGCTCCAGCTCACCCACGTGCTCCGGCCCGTGCGTCACCCACCCGTACGTCGCTATCTGATCATCTACCTGCAGGATAAAGCAGCGCCGCCTGCCCTTGAGACGTTGCCGGACCGACTCCGCCGTGGGCAGCCTCATCGCCACGGCTAGCTCATCAATGTCCGCGGGCGCAACCTCGTCGAATTCGACCTCGATCTGTGCCCGGCACAGCGGCGGCAGGCCCTGAGTTGACTCCCACGCCCAGAGGGTTCCGTACTCGGTGGTCCAAAGTTGCACGCGCGCCACGACTCCTGACTAATTCAGGCACCAAAATCCAGGCGACTGGATACTGTGAACCCAGTCGAAACACACCGACGGTTGGGGATTAAGCCCCATGATAAGCGATTGCATCAATCTCGGCAAGGTCGGCCTCTGTCAACTGCCAACCAGCAGCCGCGGCATTCGCCTGAACCTGTCGGGGCGAGGTCGCCCCTGCGATCACGGAGGCCACGGACGGCCAGCGTAGTAGCCACGAAAACGCTAGCTCCAGTATCGTGTGCCCGCGCGCCTCCGCGAACCCGATGAGTGCCTCGACACGTGCGAGGTTCTCTTCGTTGAGCCATCCCGAATAGAAGTCCAAGGAGATGCGGGTACCCTCTGGCACAGGCTCCTCCTGCCGGTACTTACCGGTTAGTAGCCCGCTAGCTAACGGGTAATAGGGCAGGAAGGCGAGACCCTGTCGCTCGCAGAAGGGTAGAACCTCTCGTTCGGCGTCGCGCTGTAGCAGACTGTACTCGTTCTGGACGCTCTCGAAGCGTGCGGCGTCATCCTCTACAACCGCCTCTGCCGCACGAAGCTGCTCAATCGAGAAATTCGAGCAGCCAATCTCCCGCACTTTGCCCGCCTGCACGAGTTCGTCCAGTGCGCCCAGCGTTTCCTCGATGGGCACTGCCGGATCGGGCTTGTGGAGCTGGTAGAGGTCTATACGGTCGGTCCCCAGGCGGCGCAGGCTTGCCTCCACTGCCCGCCGGATGTATTCGGCGGATGCACCCTGCCCCTGCCCCTCTATCGGATTGCCGAACTTCGTAGCGATCACCACGTCGTCCCTCCGCCGGCCCAGGGCCCGGCCCAAAATCGTCTCGCTCTGGCTGTCGCCGTAAGAGTCGGCGGTGTCGAAAAAGGTAATCCCCGCGTCAAGGGCAGCGTGGATGACGGTCGCACTGCAGGCCGCATCGAGGCGCCGACCAAAGTTGTTACAGCCCAGCCCCACGACCGACACCTCCAGTGATCCAATCTTGCGTGTTTCCATCTTTGCCGTTGCTTCCTGCCTCCGTTGTTCTTTCTTGGCAGTGCCCAGTGTACCACAGGTGGGGCTGCTGCACGACTTGATTTATCTGAGGCATGCTCTGCAGGAATCTATCACAGCCGATCTGGTGCCCGTTCCATGAACTACCTGTCGGAACGCGCCTGAAGAGCTCAGTCTTACTAGAATTCAAGCAACTGTCCAGAATAATCTTGGCGGCCTTTGTTGGCTCTAATCCTGCTTGCCATCGTCCATCATGAACAACCTAACTGTCGTGCGATAGGCGTTACGAAGAGATTCTCAATCGGGCACTCCAACGACACTACCCGTGAGGTAGCGAGGGTATATCGTAATAGGGGTTGATGGTAGGCAATACCTACACTCTTAGAGGTGTGATATGAGCCGCGAACTTGACGAGATGACAGGCGCGCGCAGACCGACGGAGCGGGATTTGCTCCTCTCGCGGTTGCTCTCCGGTGCCGCGGCCGGCTTTATGGCCACAGTGCCGATGTCGGTCGTCATGAAGGCGGTCCAACTGCTGCTACCCTGGTGGCAGCACTACGCGTTGCCGCCAAGCCGGATTACGAAGCGGGTTGCGCGCAGGCTCGGGCTCGAAGAATACGTAGACGACCGACGAGAACACCTGGTTCTGACGCTGGCAGCTCACTTCGGCTATGGGAGCGCAGCAGGTAGCCTCTACCCGCTTCTCACCCACAAGATTCCGCTGCCGCCGCTGCTCAAAGGGATGGGGTACGGCTTGCTGGTTTGGTTGGGGGGGTATATGGGCTGGTTGCCGGCCATGCGGATCTTGCCATCTGTCATCGAGCGCCCGGTAGGTCGCAACATCCTCAATATCACCGCTCATCTAACCTGGGGTGGCGTTGTAGGCATCCTCACCAATCGGCGAGAATAGAGATTATCAGGAGGGCCCAATCCTGGCACGGCGCGCTTTTAAGAGCTGGCAACCAACCTAGCATAACCGCCTCGCTGCCGTCTGTCATCGTTTATCTCGTGGAGGAGGGTCAGGCTCGAGCCATTGCGGACGGTCCGCATCTAAAGTGGGCGCTTTCACGCCCCCGTGCTGCTCTGCATCAAGCCACCATCCACGAAGAAGGTGCTGCCCGTAATGTAGCTGGCATCGTCCGAGGCAAGGAAGAGCGCCATGTTAATTTCCTGGGGTTGTCTTGGACGACCCAAGTCTTGCCACGGCGGAAGGATTTGCACGTCTCGTGCCAGCGAAAGCCCTTAATCAGCACTGCCACCATCTCGATGAGAGCCTTGAGCGGACGTAGGCGATCCAGCGGGTCGGTTGTTTGGAACCGACCTTTCGCCGTTTGCCGGAGCAGGATGATCGAGCAAAAGTAGCAAGTGCTGAACGAAACGCTATACTATATGTCGGTTCTTCCTCATCCTGCACCAGTAGATCGCCGGTTGTCCTCGCACCACAGGGCACGAACAGCGATTGCCGTTGCATCTCTGTCTGGGTGGTGGAGAGAGCGATCGTATTCCCAACGTGCCGCAGCAAGGGCGAAGATGCGGAACCGGCCAAAAGGACTCCGACCTTGGTAGCACAGCGCAGCGCTGGCCGACTAGAGCTAGCAATCAAAGAGAATCATACGACCACTTCTTACCCATGCGCTCTGTGCGGCCACTCCATCGAGCCCAATCTGGGCCCGGAGCTGTTCCTTGCGCAGTCGTGGCAGCTGGTCTGCTGGAACTGCGGGTTACAAGTTGATTACCCGCTCGTGATGATGCTCCTCTGGTTTTATGAGCAGATGGGTAAGCTCAAAGAGCAATGGGCCAAGCCGCACGACTGGCTCGCATTCCGCGTAACGGCGGGCAACCCGGAAGACGTTGGAGAGGGCAGGGCCAGGACCAACCTGGAAAAGAACGACAACATCGTACCCTTCCGCCGACGTGACGACCCAGCAGAGTAACCAATAGACCAAAGCTCTCGACGAGCGCCAGTATGTAACATGCAACCTAAGAAGCGCATCAGCGTGCCCGAGTGGGAAACCTACCTGAAACAGAATCGATCTCGCTATATCGACGAACTGCTCGACTTCCTTCGAATCCCCAGTATCTCGGCGTTGCCCGATCACGCAGACGACGTACAGCGCGCCGCGGAGTGGGTGGCGGATCGCCTGGCGGCTGCAGGCATCGAGGGTGCACGAGTGATGCCCACCGAGGGGCACCCTGCCGTCTACGGCGAGTGGCTGAAGGCGCCGGACAAGCTGACCGTCCTCATCTATGGACACTTCGACGTGCAGCCAGTCGACCCCCTGGACCAGTGGACCAACCCGCCTTTCGAGCCGACGATCCGTGATGACCGGGTCTATGCACGCGGTGCCTCGGACAACAAGGGGAACATGTTCCTCACCATCGCAGCCGTCGAGGCGCTGCTGAGAACGACGGGGGCCCTGCCGGTCAATGTGAAGTTCCTGTTCGAGGGACAGGAGGAGATCGGCAGCCCCCAACTCACGCCCTTCATCGCGGCTCACAAGAAGCTCCTGGCCTGCGACCTCGTCATCAACTCCGACAGTCTGCAATGGAGCGAGAGCGAGCCTGCCCTGTTGGTGGGTCTACGCGGAGTGTGCGCGGCGGAGATCGATGTGCGGGGTGCTAACAGGGATCTCCACTCCGGCTTCTATGGCGGCGCCATCGCCAACCCGCTCCATGCGCTGTCGGAGCTACTCGCCTCGATGCATACACCCGATGGAAAGGTTGCCGTGGAGGGCTTCTACGACGACGTCGTGCCGCTTAGCGAAGAGGAGCGGGGAAGCATGGCCGCTGTGCCCTTCGACGAGGAGGCCTACAAGGCACAGGTAGGCGTCGACGAGTTGTTCGGGGAGCCGGGCTACACGACCCACGAACGACTCTGGGCGCGGCCGACGCTCGAGGTGGTTGGAATGGGGGGAGGGTTCCAGGGCAAGGGCGTCAAAACGGTCCTACCGAGGGAGGCCCACGCCAAGATTACGTGCCGCCTGGTGCCCAACCAGGATCCGGTCCACATCCTCGATCTGATCGAACAGCATGTCGAGGCGCATACGCCTCCAGCGGTGAAGGTCACCTTCCATCGTCGCCCTTCCATGGCTTACCCGTACGTGATGCCCGCCGGCCATCCAGGCAACGAGGCAGCGCGCGCCGTGCTCGCGGAAATGTACGGCCAGGAGCCCTACTATGTTCGCCTTGGCGGCACCGTGCCCGTCACCGTCATCTTCCTGAGAGAGCTGGATGCCTACTCCATTGGCTTCGGCTTCGGCCTGCCCGACGAGCAATTCCACGCACCCGACGAGTTCTTCCGACTCGCCAGCTTCGAGAGGGGTCAAGTGGCTTACTGCAAGCTGCTGGAGAAGCTCGGGGAGGGGTTGGCCTAATTCCGCATTCCGCACTCCGCACTACGTCAGTTCGATCTGAATGATGCTCACGAGGCGGAGGAGGGCTTGGCGGACGACTTCGGTGTCGGGGTGACGGACGATGATGTAGCCGTCGCCCTCGTAACTGCTTGAGGTTTGTTGGCCTATCTGGGGTAGCTTTGCTGCGACGACCATGGGCCCTACCTCTCGCTGGGCCTGGTCGAGGCCATGGATGGCTTTGATGCGGCCTTGGCCTTGCCCGCGTAGGTAGGCGGCGCCGGCGGCGAAGCGACGCGAGGGCGGGTCGAAATGGTCGAAGACCATGAGCCGGGCCCAGGCCTGGATGCAGTCGAAGTCGTGCGCGACTGACATCAGGGTGGTGAACTGTGCACCAGGGGGTCGTGCCGCCACCTCGGAGATCGCTATGCTTCCATCATGGCGGCGGAACCACTCCATATGGCTCAGGCCGGTGCCCATGCCCAGCACCTTCAATGCGCGTGCGGCCACCGTCCGGATGTCGTCGTACCGGGGATGATCCACCTCTCTTGGCAGGACCACCGTCCATTGGATCCAGGGAGTGCGCAGCACCTCTAGCGGCGACGGGTAGTAGTGGGTCAGCGAGTGCCACACCGACTCGCCATGGAGTGAGAAGGTCTCGAAGGAGCTCTCGTCCCCCGTGATGAACTCCTCGATCAGCACGGGTTGATTGTGGCTTGGAGCGGCTACCTGCAGTGCCTCGTGCAGCGCTTCAGGACGGTCAATCCGGAAGGTCGCCTGCGAGGCGGCGCCTGCCACCGGCTTTACCACCAGTGGATAGCCCACCTCATCGGCAAAGTGCCAGGCATCCGCCCCGCTCGTGACGAGGCGGCTCCGCGCGCACGGAATGCCCGCCTCACGGAAGAGATACTTCATGCGCCCTTTATCCCGGAAGTTATGCGCCGCTTCCACGCTCATCCCCGGGATACCTAGCCGCTCGCGGACCTGGGCAAGGGGAACCTGAAGCTGTTCTTGAGCGCTGAAGAGTCGATGAATCGGGCCTAGGTGATGGGAAAGGGCTTGGGCTGCATGGGTGAGCTGCCCACTGTCGAGTATATCGGCGACCCCCCAGTGAGCCGCGATCCGACCACGGAGGTGAGGCGAGAGACGCTCCAAAGGTTCTTGGCTGATCACCCCGAGGCGAACATCGGGCAGGTTCACGATCGCCTCGATATTGCGTACGTTGTTCTCAGAGAACCACGGCGCGGCATAGATGACGAAGGGCATATGGAC
>JALZCF010000554.1 GCA_030863245.1 Chloroflexota bacterium | reverse complement strand
GGGTACGTCTGGTACTCACGCCGCCAGAAGTCAGGGGTATCACTCACATAGGAGTAAGAGCCCTCAATTACGGCGACCGCCTCCTCTGCCGGGCCCATCAAGTAAGCGGCGCCGCCCGCCCCAGCCGTGTATTCTAGCGCATCGCCCGGGCGCCCCTGCGCTGTGTCCATGCCAATGGCGAGTGCATACTCGCCCATGCCCGCACCGACAAGCGCTGTGGCGGACTGCATCGCCTCCGTGCCAGCCTTGCACGCGAACTCGAAGTCGGCTGACAATGTCGCGGTGGTGATGCCGAGTGCCTGGGCAACGATCGTCCCGCTTGGCTTCACGGCGTAAGGGTGACTCTCCGAACCAATCCACACAGCGCGAACGCGTGCCGGGTCAACCCGGGCACGGCGCATGGCATTCCGTGCCGCCTCGATGGACATTGTGACAACATCCTCATCGGGACCGGGTACGCTCTTCTCGTCCACGGGCATGTCCGCATTCTGATCGCCCTTCCAGACCTCTGCAATCTCCGCCACCGTGATGCGATAGCGGGGGATGTAGGCGCCGTACCCGACAATCCCTACAGGGAGCTGGGGTCTCATTATAGTTGTCATAAATCTTCCTTCCTCAGCCATCAATCCAGAACAAAAGGCCAGCAGCGCGAATCAAAGGCGACCTTCGCCCTCCTCTTGTCACACGTGTTATTTTACACAAGAAAACGCCCAATCACTGTCATCTTAGTCACCTCGGCACGGAAAAAGGGGAAAAAAGAACTGTCAAAGACTATCAAATTGACGTGGAAGTGGTTGCTTTCCAAGAGTAGGCTACCATTTTCCGGTCTTGCACCGGTAAATGGAAAATGGAGAATGGAGATGGCGGAGTGAGGGAGCCTAGGTTCTGCATCTGGGACTCCATCAGAAGGAGCAACTCGCAGATTTGATTTTTCAAGGGTCTGTGCTATTATATATTCTGTTGTGAGGCAACGACGCCAACGACCTGCCCCGTTCGTCTAGTGGTCTAGGATACTACCCTTTCAAGGTAGAGACACGGGTTCGAGTCCCGTACGGGGTACACGAAAGCCCGCGCATATCGCGCGGGCTTTTTTGTTTGGCGCGCCATTTGGGCTCCTACTGGCTCTTCACGAACAAGCTCGGTAACGGGTAAGGAACTCCCGTAGCACAAGTGGGTCGAGTAGCTTGTTCGGTGGGTACGGCAAACGACGGAGGCACAAAGGTGCCTTGTCTGACCTTTTATTCTTGCAGTGCTTCCAAAACTGCTTCGGTGATTGCACGTACTAGTGAGGGGTCTACCGCGAGCGACGAGGGGGACTCCTGAGATTGACAGGCAGAGTGAAGAGCACTCTCCTCGCGTCCGGCTCGCGCCAAGTTGCGGCGACGGATTGATAGGATTTTGTCGATCTGGTCGGAGGGGAGATCGGTGACGTAGCCATTGGTGGCGACGTGGGCGGCGAGCATCACTTTGGCTGCCTGCTCTACCCACTCCAGTCGCATCAGTGCGGTTTCAGGTGTATCGCCCACTGTAAGAGAGCCGTGACGATCGAGGAGTAGGGCGTCATGATGCCTCACAAGGTCGCTGACCGACTCTGCCCCCTCCTGTGTGCCGGGTGTGGCGTAGGATGCGGTAGGGATAGAGCCAAGGTGATAGATGACCTCGGGCAGCACACAGGTTGCTAGGGAGATGTTCGCCACGGTGCAGGCAATTGCCGTAGGAGGATGGGCATGGATGACAGCGTGCACATCTGGGCGCTGCCGGTAGGCCTCAAGGTGCATGTTCATCTCGGAGGAGGGACGGAGATCGTGCCGCATAGGGTGGGAGCTTGACTGCACCTCGCCATCCAAGTTCACGACGAGAAGTTGCTCGGGATGGAGAAATCCTTTGGAGAAGCCGCTGGGGGTGATGAGGATCGAGCTGTCCTCGATACGGGCACTCAGGTTTCCATCGCTGCCTGCCGCGAAGCCCAACGTATGCATCCGCCTTCCTGTCTCGACGAGCTCTGCTCGAAGCTGCTGTTCGCAAGCGGTGCGTCCTCTGCCCATCGGATTACCCCTACTCAGATAATCGGGTCTGTCAAACTGATTCTCGTTGAGGGCGCAGCAGGCGGAGTACGATGAAGATGATGCCGATGACAGAAAGAGCAACTAAACACAGACCGCCGGCCAGGACGGCGAGTAATAACGTTCTTGCTCCCGTCGGCTCTACAATCGGGGCTGCCGTGCCTGGTGCGGGGGGTGCCTCCCCTTCCACCTCCGTCATGTTGGGCACCGGCGCATTCGGGAGCGTCTGCCGCCAGTTGCTGTAGAGCGTTTCGCTGTCGTACCCGCAGGCGTTTTCCAGCGCGTTATCCACACTCAGGTCCTCATCAACGAGATAGTGGATGAACTCGCGAAAGCCCTCTTGACCGCAGTCCTCAATGAGATAGGTAAAGAGCATCTCGCTCTGCGCGTAGGCGATGCCAACAGTGGGCCCATCTGCGCCGAAGTTGCCCTGCAAGTGAGAGAAGGGGAGCAGCTCACCGCTCTCTGCCGCGCGGCGCACGCGCTCCGCACTGTCGCGGCTCACCGGCTCGTTGTACATTGCTAGTCCCTCATCCAACCAAGAAGGGGTGTTAGCGATGGCACCTTCCATCGCCTGGTGGAAGACAAGGTGGCTCAACTCGTGGAAGAGAACCGTTTGCATCCAGTTGCGGTCGCCAGCCCCAATGATCTGCACTGTGATGCCGAGATCTGGAAATGCCTGACCACCGATCCAATCTTGTTGTGGTGGAAACGCGCCCCTGAAATCATTTCCCGACGCATAGGCGACCAATCGCACCTGTCTCTCAATCTCCGTTCCCAACTCCTCCTCCAGCTGGGCAAGCGCCTGCTTGCCAGTATCAAACATCTCTTGCCCCCAGGCCTCATCGCCATCGTACCAGTGGATGGCAAGCTCCTCATCCTCGATGGTCTTCCACTCGAAGCGAGGATCCAGCGCAACGATAGACTCCGGCTCTGTTTCGATAGTATTGCCTTCGCTATCTGTGACGCTCCAGAAATACTCGATCTCCGCGCCGGGTGGGACTCCATTCTGCTGCATGTTCCACTCGTGCGACAGATCCACGGTCCGTGCAGGGACGACCTCAACCCGTTCTGAGGTACGAACGGAGGTGCCCGTAGGACTGAAGAAAACACGTGCTTCTACGATATCGTCCTCGCTGCTATTTACGTCTAGAGTGAAACGTAACCGACGAGGCATGTCAGGCAGAAGAGTTGCATCCTGAGTGGTCGTGACAGCCTCCTGCGCATGGGCTTGCGGAACCCCGATAATGGAGAGAGGCAGAAAACCAAGTAAGAGACTTAATAGGAGGAGGAAATTCTTTCGACCCATTTTCCGCTTTTTGCCTGTTCTACTATCTTGACACCCGCGCTCGCGCCGATACGGGTCGCACCTGCTTCAATCATCTCCATCGCGGCGGCGAATCCCCCTACGCCGCCGGATGCTTTCACACCCAGATCGCTGTCCACCACCTGTCGCATAAGCGCCACATCCTCGACCGTCGCACCGCCTGTAGCGAAACCAGTCGAGGTCTTGACGAAATCGGCACCCGCTATCTTAGCTAAGGCGCATGCCTTCACCTTCTCCTCATCTGTGAGCAGCGAGGTCTCGATGATGACTTTCAGCGTCGCGCCGTGGTCGTGGGTTGCCTCAGCTACTGCCCGGATGTCCTCGTGCACCACCGCGAGATCCCCGCCCTTGAGTGCGCCGATGTTGAGTACCATGTCCACCTCATCCGCACCATTGCGGCATGCCTCGTCTGTCTCGAAGACCTTGGTGCTAGTGGTGGTTGCGCCCAGCGGGAAGCCGATAACCGTGCAGGTCATCACCTCCGAGCCGCGCAGGATCTCCGCGCAGAGGGGCACCCAATGCGGGTTCAAACAGACGCTGGCGAAGCTATAGTTCAGTCCCTCCTCACACAGATCGCGAATTTGCGTCTCTGTTGTGTCAGGTTTGAGAGCCGTGTGGTCGATCAGCTTTGCAATATCGCGCGCCACCTGCTCACGGGGGTATTCGCCCGAGGCTAAGCGGTCGGCTCCCACCGCGATCAACCGTCGTACCTCATCTGGGCAGGCAGCCACACGCTGCGTCTCATCCGACTCTGCACAGCGCATCGCCGTGGTCTTGTGCTCGCGCGTTCCCATCAATACTGCGCGGGAGATCTCGTCTACTAACTGCTCCACTGTCTGTTCGTTCATGAATCGTTGGTCGATAGGCTTAGCTCTACGTGTGTGTCACGGATGGCGATTGGATGAGAGGGGGCAGAGCATCAGGTCAGGGTGGCGGGTGGAAACGGC
>JALZCF010000533.1 GCA_030863245.1 Chloroflexota bacterium | reverse complement strand
TGGTAGCCATGATTCGCAGGTCACAGGCCAGTGTCAGGAAGTTGCGCACGCAATTCCTGGGCCATTGCGAGATCGATGGCGTTGAGCACTTCTGGACGATTCAGGATGATTGTCAACACAGAGCCATGGCGCGTACGACGAATGGAATCTGATTAGCCAATCTATCGGGCTGCGAGATCTCGTTATAGTATTAGAAAGAGACCACGAAATGATGAGTATGGGATGACCGGATGAATACACTTCTACCGACTATCGGCAGCGCGGGCGATGTGCACCCGATGATCGGGCTGGGGCGAACGCTCCAGCAGCGTGGGCATCAGGTGACGGTGGTTGCCAATCCACTGCACGAGGAGACCGTAAAGGGTGCGGGCCTCTTCTTCGAGCCGTTGGGTACGCGTGCCGAGGCCGAAGCGCTGCTGGCCAATCCAGACCTCTGGCACCCCAACCGTGCGTTCGCGGTCATAGTGCGCGAGGCCATCTTGCCTGCAAGTCGTCCGCTCTATGAGTTCATTGCCCGGCAGGATCCCGCACAGGGGCTTGACGCACGGAAGGCGCGGGACGAGGCAGCAACGTGGATCGAGCAACTGGCAGAGCAACCGAGAGCGCGAAGCGATGAGAGGGAGAGCAGTAGGGGCGATATCTGAAATGTGTGATTTATGTCTAATTTTTGGGGAATTTTGGGGGAAAAATGGGGACAATGAGATATGATCGGGGCGTGTGGATGGTGTCTGAAATGTCTGATTTTTGGGAGGTTCTAGTCGGAAAAATGTCCGACGTCGGACATTTTTCGCGGTGTGTCCGATGTCCGAAATGTCCGATTTCCGAGAAATTTAGCCTGAAAAACGCGATTTTCGGACATTTTACTCTGAAGGAGGAAGGCGGAAAACGGCAAGAAGGAAGGATGAGGGATGAAGGATGAAAACGGCAAGGATGGTCTTGTGGCTAGTGTGTGCGTCACGTTTTTGTAGCCAAGGTAGACAGCGCCAAGTGTAGAAGTGTAGAAGTGTAGAAGCGTAGAAAGGGGTGAATTTGGTCTACAGACGGGACGGTTATGTAAAGTGTAGGCCATATAAGATATATATTACACTTCTACAGGTCTACACTTCTACACTATACATAACGCGAGGATGCGGGAGTGGCCCAGCAAAGGAGCCGGCTGAGCGCGTGGCGGGCGGGGAGCGGAGAAGCGTGGACGAAACAGGCCTAGGTCTACCCTTCTACAGTCTACACTTAGACCAACTGCTGCCCAACGCCGGAGGTACACTGCATCCAGGGCGTCACCCTGCATCTTGATCACGCCGAGCACATCTCGCCACTGGCGCTCTGGAACCGCCCGCCCAACTCGAACCACTCTAGCTTGGCAAGCACGATGTCCTCGGCACTACTCACCCAGGCGCTCTGCTCGGGCTCATCGAGGAGCACCGCCTGTTCCCGCCGCCGGAATCACTCTCGATCGAAGGGCCGCCCCTGGTAGATGAACACGTCCACCTTGAAGGTGCTCTCCTTGTGAATGAGTGCGAAGCTGCTTCGATGCTGGAGGGCGGAGACGATGCTTTCCACCTCCACCCAAAACTCATCCTCGACGGCCTGCGCAAAGGGGCGTGCCTGATGGCGTTTGATATCGGCCACCAGGTCGGAATCCATCGTGGTGCGCACGATGCCGTGCATGATGCTCGCCAGCGAGCCACCAATCAGGTAGGGGATTCCTAGTGCCTCAAAGGCGTGAACCACCCGCAGCGTAATGGCGACAGGATCAGGGGGTTGCACGGGTGCTACCTGGTGGGGGCCTCATCCCCATACAACCGATCGGCCCACTCCCGCCCATGCATCATCTCCACCATCCGATAGCGTAACTCCGCCTCGCTCTCGTTTGGATGGCGCCGGGGCAGGCTGCGATACGCAAGCTGGAAGGCCGAGCGGTTGAGACCGGAGAGCAGCGCCAGCTTGCGGGCGGTGCTGAGGGAGCGGAGCTGGGCAAACTGGAAGGCCTCCACCTCGGGTGTCGTGGCGGATTTGGCTCATGCCGGTTGGGGCTGGATGCACGATAGTGGGCGAAGCGATGTGGCGGGGGCGTGACACGGGCGGTGAATTGTGCATTTTTTACAGATACGCGCCTTTTGAGCGCGCCCGCATCTCTCGCTTGTCCCATCGCGCTAAGATCATAGGGCAGATCGCAGAGCAAGCAGTTGGTACGTGAGGCAGCGACTGCAAGTCGCTTTCTAAAAGCTGCCGCGGCTGCAAGCCGACTCCAGGAGCGGAGGGTGCCATCAGTGAGTATGCCTATTTGGGGTACAATGGATAGCAGGACAAACGGTGAGCGTCGCCAAAGCGGAGCGGCAGGCAAGAGCAGCCAGTCGGCGAGCCGATGGGTGGAGAATCACGAGCATCATGAACCGAAAGCTATTCGAGCAACGCATTTACCAGAATTGGGCGGATTACTTCCATTGTTCCCGTGAGGCCCTTGAGCATCCGGGGGACCCGGCTCTTGCCGGAAGCGCGCTTCGCCGGGTCAAACCTCATTGCGATCTGGTACATCGGCCACTGTTCGCTGGTCCAACTCGACCCCGCTTACATCGATCCAGTCAAGGAAGTGCTTAGGGCGGCTGGGCAGAGTGCAGCGCTTTCCGGCGACCTGCTCCAGGCAGCTTGGGGTGCCGAGCGCATTCAGGCACGGGATTGGGGGCTGGCGCATTACTTGTATCCAGCTGACCTACCAGATGTCTCGCCTGCCAGAGCTTTCACCTTGCGACAGCTGACCGTAGACGATGCGGCCGCGATGGGGGCGTTGCATGAGGCCAACACCCCTGAAGATGTCGACGAAGGCTATGTGGAAGTGACGCATCCCATCGCCTTCGGTTGTTTTGCCGGTGACCAACTCGTAGCGGCAGCCAGCGGTTATGAACGCACCGGCTTCCTGGATGTGGGTGTCCTGACGCACCCGGCCTTTCGTGGCCAAGGTTTAGGCACTGCTGTGGTAGGCGCGCTTTGCCACTGGTCAATCGCCCAGGACCTCATCGCGCAGTATCGCTGTGATGCGAAGAACCTCGCCTCCCAGCGCGTCGCCCAGGCCTTGAACTTCACGCTCTACTTTCGCCAAGAGAGCGTTAGCCTCCACTGACGTGGCACGTCAGCCATGCCCCATCGGTGTGTGCCACCGACTGCAGCTTATGATACCGCCCATGTCGGCAATATGCGAGAGACAACAAGATTGATGAGCGAGATCAAAGCTCTGACGCCTCAATGGAAATACGGTGCGAAGAGCAAAGACTTCACACCACAATCCCTCACTTATCGAGAAGCGCTGCTACCGACCAGATAGTTGCCTTGATTACGGGATTACCTATTCCGTTTGGCTCCAACATCGTTCTAATATCGGTATCTATATCGAACAAACTGTACCGGTCGCCACGGGCTGTTGTTGTACTCATTCTGCCTAGCACCACCTGTCGCAACTTCAACTCGTTTCTTTACAGGAGTCGTCTTTGCGTTCCCTGTTGCCGTCACTGTTCCGCAACGAAAACACACCAAGTGGCAACAGTATTAGTGTAGTAGGGCAAGAGAGAAAGGAACGATTATGGTTAAGAAGGCATTCTTGTTAAGCGTGGTTCTGACATTGGTGATGGTCACTGCTGTCGCCGCTAGCGGGGTAACCGAAGTGCAGTGGGACGGCGAGGGATATCCCGAGGCAGTCTGGGTGTACTTGGACAACGACAAAGGGGTCGACGGTAGGCTAGGGAATGCTGATGGCGACGACTTCTTCAACAGCATTCTGATCAACCTGGACGACAGGGGGCCGTTTGATGGGTCTATCGGTGACGAGAACAAGGACAAACAGTATGATACGGTCTGGCTCGACGGCGACGGCGATGGCCTAGTCGATTGGGGCGAACTCTACACGCTCAGCGAAACAGCTGCAGAAGCTCTCACCAACGACCTCGTAACCAGCCTAGATGATCGTGAAGACGATGACTACATTGCAGTTGTAGTCTACGTCAAGGAGTACCTGACCAACTTCACGCCGTGAGTTAAGCGCTGTCGAGGGCCTACCCAGGTGGGCCGAGTGAGTACTAACGGGAGGCTCTTTGGTACCTAGTGAGCTGCTTTTCCGTGATTCCCTCTGGCATCGGCTTCTGGGTCAACGCCAACAGAGCCTGAGCTTGAGGGTTCTATCGAGGCAGAAAGGAAAGTTGCACACGAGGTAAGGTCAACTGTATCAAGTAGCTACTTTCTTGGCGAAAGCCCCTCCTTGTCCTACAAGGAGGGGCTTTTTGCTAACCCGTGCCACCAAGTCGCTCTGTGTTGTGTATAGCGATTTGCATCCCCTTATGGAAAGGCGCCAGTCAGCCGATTAGGTGTGAGAATACTTGGTTCTCGCTAGTAATCGGCTACCTAACACTCTGTTACCTTCCGACCCCCGCGCCTAGCTTTATAGCCCTCTCCCACTGCCGCTCTCCTCACAGCAGGAGTTGTCCCCCTAACATGGGCGAGCTATCTCTGTGCCTCAGGTGGATCTGTTAGCAGCCAGCTCCGACGGTGGAGCCAATGCCAGCTATTAGAAGCCAAACCAGTACCGATGCGTGAATGTGCCACCCCGGTCAACTTGTGTCTGCGATTCTACTTCGTAGATCGTAGAGGAGTCGGCTGACTTTACGCGTTTGGTTTTGGTCTCATCCAACACACCATCCGTTTCGGTCATGGTGTACTTCAGAAACGGCCACGAGGGGAGCGCAACGGGAGCTTCGATCCGCACGGTGCACTGTCTGCCATCAGGACTTGGTGCTACACGAATCTTCACCTCATCCTCATCCACGCGAATTGAATCGTCAACCTCAATACGATAGTCATCGACCTCGCAGTTCTCTGTAACCCTCACGTCGATCTTGATCACGTACTCGATAAAGTCCTGTGCCCGCGCCTCTGAAAACCACAGTAGCATTGCAGTCAACGCGAGCAGGAGAGTGACTACTAATCCAGCGAGGTAGCGTCTGCAACCAATACCAAAACGAAGCATAAGAGGACTCCTTTCAGGGTGAATATTTCTTGCACACCGATATGATTCGCCAAGGGTAGTTTTCCTCGGAACAGACGAGATACGAAATGGCGATAAGCGAGCTGAATGACCCACTACTCGCAGTGTGCTTATCCAGTCGATTAGTGAGGACGCTATCATACATGAGGAACGTTTCAGTAAGCGTTTCAACGGGCGCCCGATCAGCCCTGCCAGAGGTTGAAACTTGGCAGGTCGGGAAGAGGGGTCAAATGAGGTGGTGATGGCGCTGATGAAAGGGGATGATAAGCTGGCTGCGCCGCGCCGTCACCAGATGGCGGCTGTGTTCGAAGGCGAGTATCTGCTGACGAAGTACGGGCGAGGGGACATGCTGTATAAAGGCTTGCAGTGTCTGGTAGGCAACCTCCAATGATGCCAGCGCCTCCTGTTCACGCCCGTTCTGGGCCAAGGCCTCGGCATGTGCCAGGTACACGTCCCATGCCTCCCAGACGAAGTACTCATCCGCTGCCTGTTCCATTTTTCGCACGGCGGTTGTCGTGTAATGGAGCGCGCTCTTTTTCCGACCCAGCGCCGCCCGCAGCCGACCAGCCCACGACAAGTCGTAGATCTGGTTCTGGCGCTCGCTCGTCTGTTGTCTCAATCCATAGGCCCGACTGTACCAGTTTTCGGCCTCGGAAAGGTCGCCCTTTCTGAAGGCGGCCTGGCCCAACAGCGCCATCACCCACGCCATCAGCCACGTGTCGTGGTAGCGTTGCGCCTTATGAAAGAGGTTGCCTAGCCGCTTCTGTGCCGCTTCTGTCTGGAAACGATAGCGCTCGGCCTGCAAGAGATAGATCTCACAGCGCGTCGCCAGGGCCTGATTTCCGATCCGCTCATAGCGCTCGATGGCGCGGCGGGCGGCACCCTCCATCCCATCGGCGTCGTAGTAGTAGTTCCAGCAGGCGGCGAGGGTGTAGAAGAGACGGGCCTCCGCAGCGGGCGGTCCCGAAGGACCAAGCTCTGAAAGTCCCGCTTCCACGATGGCAAAGGCGTCCTCGACTCGCCCGCGGTTGAGGGCAGCCCAGGCCGTCTCTCCGATGCTCAGGCCCAGCCCTTCAGCGTCTCCGGCCTCGGCGAGCCATGACCGGGCCTGTTGTAAGACGGTTTCAGCGACACTGTTGCGACCGGTGCGGAGCAATGCTTGTCCCTGAACTGCCCGGGCCTGACCGGCAAGGGCGTAGTCACCTGCCTCCTTGAACGTCTCTGCTATCGCTTCGGCTACCTCTATGGCCAAACTGTAGTGGCCTTCTCGATGAAGGAGCGTGGCTCGCGCCAGCTCAAGAATGGGAGGAGCTGGGGTTCCAGGCGGTTTGGCGAGCAACGCTTCGGCGCGTGCGAACCCTTGCTGCTGCACCGGCAAAGGCTCATCAACGTAGCGCCCGAGAAGGACACGCTGACCCAGAATGGCTGCCTGCTCTGCGGGTGGTGCGTTCATCCTTTCGGCGGCGAATAGCGCCACGTCAAGCGCGGCGGCCGCATCCTGGTAGGCCCACAACGCAAAGGCCGACTCGACTGTCGCCACCGCCCACTCGCGCAACGTCGCCCACTGCTCCTCTTGAGCGTGGTCGCCGAGCCTTTGTTGGAGGCGGTGCGGGCTGAAGAGGAGAGAGGCTTGGGGAGCGGGGGGAGCCACCAGTACTGGTGATACGGTGGGTCGCCTCTGAGCTGGCTCGTCTGGTGTTGACGGAGACACCGTTGCTGCCAGTTGTAGAAAGTCCTCGGTTGGTGCCATACCCAGTTCCTGTTTCAACAGGGCGCAGAAGTGGTCAGCGTAGGTCCTCGCTTCTGCCAACCGACCTTCCGCAGCCAGCATCTGAATAAGCAGAGCATGTCCTTCTTCCAGATACGGATTGCGCTCTACCAACTGCATGGCATAGGAATGGGCTGCTTCCGTCTCCCCCTGCTGATAATGCGTCTGGGCCAGCGTCAGCAGGGCCTGCTCATAGAGGGACTGGTAGTACGCTCGCCTCCCGAGCAGCCATATCTCATACTCGGGACAGTCGGGTAGCGCCTCTCCAGCCATGAACGCCTCTGCGCAAAGGGCAAGCATGCCGGGTGTTAGCGAATCCTGTCTCACTGCCTCGGAAAATGCCTTACAATCCACCCAGACCGCCTCATTCAGGGCAATGCGCTCACGGGTTGTGAGCAAAACGCCTGGGGCTTCTCGCCGGATATGGCTCAGGAGCGTTCGTAGCGTTCGGCGGGGATCGACTGTGTTGGTGCAGAAAAGCGCCATTAGCTCGTCGCGCTGCCGGGGCAGCTCTGGGACGGCAACGTAGGCTAGCAGCGCGCGCGCTTTCCGCGGCATTTCTACCACTTGGTGGTTGTACGCCATACGACCCAATAATTGCAACCGCACTGAATCTAGCGTCTCCTGTTGGCTACACGTACGCGCTCCTAACAGCCCTTTTTTTATGAGCCTGTCACGTATTGGATAAGGCGGTGGCGGACGGTAGAAGCTGGCAGAAAAAAGGAAAGGGCGTCGCCTATCGTATCAAGCGCACAGCCTGCTTTCCCTACACCCGGGGACCCTCAGTTGAGTATGCCGAAGACGTGGGCTGAGCGCAAGCTACGGTGTTCTGGTGATTGCCCACAAGTCAAGTCAGCGTTAGTCAGCGAGGCTCTGCCCCGATATCGACCCCATCGTCACCCTCACGGCGCGCCTCGCCGCTGAGCGGAGGGCCGAACAGACCCTCGCCGAGCCCACGGTTGAGTGGACTCTATCGGAACCAGCAGAACCCGAGGCGATCAGTACCTCCTTCGAGCCCAACTACTGGCTCACCCCGGTTAGTAGCCATGGCAATCAAACCGCCGAGGAGGTAGTCCAATCCAGCCCAGGCGGCTGGCACCTGCTCGGCCTAGCACGGTGCGCGGGCGGGCAATTGCTCTCGAACCGCCTTTACCGCATTACCAAGTGGTGTCATGCGTTAAAGGTTTCCAGGAGTCCCACAGATTAGAAACCTTAGAAACCTTAGAAAGCAACCACCCGATTTCCGCAGGATTATCTGATCGGCCGCTTGCGTGTAAAGCGCTAGGGCCGCGTCGCGGTGCTCAAGGCACGGCACCTGTAGGTGCCGCGGCACTCAATCTTCGGTTTCCTCGCACCCAACGGGGCGGGCAAGCGTATCGCGATCAGATTGCTCCTCGAACTGGCCAAACCAACCAACCCGGCTACTTGAGACACCCCACAGCGCGTACTTCAATGTTCGGGGAAAGGATTTTCACGTGGTATCGGCGCAAAGGGACACCGCATCACTGCTCGACAGTGGCAGTGGCAGCCTCTCCTACAGATGAAAATGGCCCAAAACGTCCAATTTGCACACTTAAAACCGCCCGAAACGTCCAATTTGCACACTTCGTCCCTCATACTGCAACGAGCCTTCGCTCCCCTCAGCATGACAGGGGAGCGAAGGCTCGTGGGCCAGGATATGGGTCTGTACCGCTATGCGGATAGTGGCTTGCTCGACGACCATGAGGAGGTGGCCCCCTCTCTCGAAACGCACCAGCTGTGCGCCAGGAATGGTGGCAGCCGCGAACTCGGCATTGTGGTAGAGCTGCAACATGTCGTCTGTGGCATGCAATATCAAGGTCGGTGCCTGGATCGCAGCAATCTTGTCACCCGGCAGCGTTGCACAATTATCGAATAAAACACCCGCACTTCGCAGCGAAACGGGATTCATCTCCTCGATGATGCGATCCACCAATTCCTGCTGCCCGCGCGTGAGATCAGCGATGACGGCGTCGATGGCTCCCATCAACCCCATAAACTGTTTCTTGAATAGCTTGGTCATGCTCCAGTAGAGCCAATCGTACTGGTAGATCGTGGCAAGCCTGTTGCCCCTCTGATCCGCCTGGCTCTGATCGTCTGTGGAACCCGGCACTATCCCGGCCGAGATGAGGGTTAGCGAAGTGACCCGCTCGGGATACAATGTGGCAAGGAGCAGGGCCGATGGCCCACCGTGAGAGACGGCCACCACCGCGACGCGTTCGACGCCGAGATGGTCAAGCAACGTGGCGCAGGCATGCGCCTGGTCGTTGAAGGTGGCTCCGTCGTGGAAGGTCGACCGCAGGTAGCCAAAGCGTGATGGCGCAATCCAGTGGAAGCGGTTGTCGAGGAACGCTTCGACGATGAGCTCGCCTTGATCGTAGCCGCCGCCACTGCCGTGGCTCACCAGGACATGGAGGCCGGACTCCCCTTCCGTGTATTCGATATTGCCATAGGGTGAAGCTAGGATCGTACTCTTCCCGCGCACCCGTTCATACGCTTGATTGATGTCGCGGCGATAGGCTGCCAAGCCCAGAGCCATCGCTCCGATCCACCCTACGGCACTCCAGCCCCGTATTCCTCTGACCATCTAGCTTTCCTTTCCGCGCTCGCTCTTCGCGCGCCTAAGCGCGGAGGCTGCCAACGGTGACGTGCCGGCCAAAGACTGCCCACAGCAGCGCGACGTTCACGAGCAGTGGAAGAATCGCCCAGCCCGAGAACCAGATTAGCTGCAGCGCGATCGAGAGAACGGCTCCTGCAACGGTGAGCCACGGGAACCATTGAGCCGGCACGACCCGCCGCACCAGAGCGACCGCCGCCAGGAGGAAGCACAGGGCCGACGTAATCGCTAGGATGGGTGTGAGCGTGTTGAGCGCATCGCCGGCCGGCAGGAGGGTCTGCGTCTCCACGGCAAACGGCCAGAGCAGCCGGCCGCCCACCCACCAAGGTGGCGGGGCGTCACCAGCCTGGAGAGGCACGATCGCACTTAGGTTGAGCTGCGCCCCCAGCAACAATAGGACGAGTAGTACAATACGCATCTGATGTCTCCTTTCTTCTTGTGAACCTCGCCGAGGAGAGAAGTCAATTCCCACACAGCGATGCCCTAGTCTCGCAAGCCAGCTCGTATACAACCCGGGACCACAGCCCAGGTCAAGGACTCGCGTCGGATGTCCCTCCAGAACCTGCTCGTGAATCCACCTGACGTGGCTATCAACGATCGCGAAACGGCGACTGGCCGCGTCGTGTTCTTGGGATAGATGCTCCTTCAGCATGCGCCGACTGAAGTTCGGGTCACTCCACGGGATCTTCTCTCCCTTGGTCCATGGTTTGGGAACAACACGCCGGTGAATAATATCAAGCAGCTTCAATGTCAGCCTTCCTCATAGAAACAGTAGGATGGACGAGATAAAGTCGCCATCGGGATAGTCTCTCAATGCCCCTTGCCCAGCGTTGTGCCGGATCATCTCCGTCGCCGGATCGTCGCTTTCCTCAACTCTCGCTTCAGGCTCATGCTCTGCCTGTGGTACGAAGCGCACCCGTTTGTGCCGGTTCCTCCTGTCTACCCTCCTGTTCCTGGATGTTCTGTAGGTAGAGCAGCAGGCCGAGCGAGCCCACAATGCCGAGGAAGAGGTACATGGCGAGCTGGTCGATCGCCGGCGGGAGCCCCCGCTGCATCTTCAGAACCTCCCCGCCGGTCAGTAGGAGACCGGAAGTTACTGACTTGAAGAGCAGGGGGCCGCTCAGCAGGTACCCCACCGGGCGGCGTTGCCAGATCTGGATGGTGGCAAATAGACAGGCCGGGATCAGGAAGGGCAGATCGAAGATGAAGACAAGATCCGTCTCCCTGGGCTGCCCCGCCGCGATACCCTTCGCGAGCATTCTCAACCAGATGGGAACGAAGAGTAACGTCGTGCCCAGCACCACGGCGATGAGCCGCACCGGCATTCGTTCCTTGATGCGCTGGCGGAACCATTCGGGATCAACCCCCGTTAGCAGGCCGATCAGGGAGAAGGTGGCGAGCCCGATCAGCGCCAGATAGAGCGGGTAGAACACGGTATAGACAAAATCGAAGACGTAGAAGGAGTAGTAATACAGCACATACACCAGGATGCCTGTCCAGAGAACGAACGCACGAGCGGAGCCGCGTCGGCTATAGTAGATCGCCAGTAGGAGCACAGGCGCGAAGATGAGCGATACGAGGTCCTGGAAGAACTGAAAGGCGACGATTGGCTCGCTCAGGAAGGGCCAGTATAAGTCTCCATCAAGCACGCCTGCGCCTGCCGTAACGGCAAGAAACAGAGCGATCAAGGCTCCCATAAGATAGTACGGTCGTAGCGATTTTCGAATCATCGTTTGTTCCTCCTGTACGGTTAGTAGTGCTGCCCTCTAGCCGATAGCGATACGTCCACGTCCACGTTGTAGACTACGTTGTCATCGGTAACCACGAACCAGGGTTTGCCCTCGTCGAACCAGATCCCGTTGATCCAAAGCGTCTTATCGCCCACACCACTCTTGTAGCGCATTGCCTCCGCATACAGGAGCTCACCACTGGTCTCATCAAAGCGGGTGAGGAAGCGCTCCTCGGACTCACCGAAGGGTACTACCAGCCAGGCTGTAGTATCATCCACCGCCTCCCAGCGCACGTTTGGATCAGTGAGCAGAAGTGCTGGCATCCACTGGACGGCCTCGGCCCACATGCCCAGGTTGCCCCCTTGATCCAGCTTCGGGTTGTTCTCCGAGACGCCCCATGGCATCTCCATGCGCTCCTTCCCGTCCACGTAGTACTCATTGATCTTCATGAAGGGGATACCGAAGAAGGTAGTCTCAATGTAGTGGCGATAGTTGCTCCCGGCCTCGTGGGTGAAACGGAAGCGCACGGGCAAAGCGATGCCAAAGGGCGCCATTGTGCCGCGGCCGCTGATTACCGCCGTGTGGATGACGGGGACCTGGTCGCCGTAGGTCTGGCGGTAGAAGCGCTCGACGGGCGCGGGGAGGCCAGCCGGGAGAGGGATCGTCTCCGGCGGCGTGGCTGGGCCTGCCACGGCCGGGAAAGGAGCTGGCTGAACACGTAGGCCTGCCCACCCTAGAGCGACGACTCCGACCAAGACGCCGCCGACGATGCCCACCACTTTCGTGACGGTCTTTCTCGCCTTTGAGCGTTGCGCGCGTTCCCTCCCTAGGGGCTCGGCCGTTCCCGGAGGTAGGGCTGTTTGTTTTGGATGGCCGATCATGGTAGGCTCCCTAGTGATTCATCAACCTCCGCCGGCACGATCTCCAGGTAGACGTGCTCCTCTCCGCGCAGGCGCGACATCCACTCGAACACACGTAACGCCCACGAGTATTTCTCTCGGAGCAGGAGCGCGGCTCGCTCTTCCTCAGTGTTGGGAAGAATCCGCGCAAAGGCGCTGACTTCCGCCCCTAGCGGCTTGCCGGTCGCGGTGCTCGGCACCACCCGTACTTCCGGGTTGTTGCGAATACGCTTCACCTTTCCGCTCTCGAGTGCTGTCGTCACGTAGAGCCGGTCCGCATCGCGGACGAACCAGACAGGGGTTGTTACAGCATCCCTATTACGGCGAAAGGTGGTCAGGTTGATATGTTTATGCTTGGTCAATCCTTCAAACGGCTGATCTACCTGCTGCTGTGCAGGTAGCTCGTCTACCAACGTGCCTTGTTCGGGGAAGGCGGTACGTTCCATGTCTATCCTCCTTCGGCAAAACCATCGCTCCAACCTTTACACGGTGCAGCCGGTTTAGCCTGCGATATGCATATCTCACTTACGAACAAGCGTAGTACAGTGTGCTGAGGGTAGTTAGTGCCAAATGTCATGAAGTAACAAGCTCATCGTCTAGGTCAGGATTCACGCCAGCGTGACTTCCACTTCCACCTGCAGCCTTATACCCGTTGTGCTACAAAGCGTCACAAACATGCGGAGACGGTTTGTAGTAGACACTTTAGTGTTCATCCGCCTCACGAACACTAAAGTGTTTACTACGAACCGCTACGGCGTTTCAAGACACAACCGGTGTTATCTGCTTATGTGGAATACGCACGCACAGATAGACGGAGGAGGTCATGCTTTTTCCACGCGTACATGCGTTAAGGAGGTAACCGTGAAAGCTCTCGTCTGGAGAATAGAATGAAGGACTATCCGAGAGCATCTTCATGACATTCGTCACTACTACTGACACGGCTGTCGTCTATGCTTGTTCATGAGTGAAATACTTGTGGCCGCGTTAAAGGCAAACCCAGTAAGAAGGGGTCGAAGGCTACGACCCTTCTTCATCCCGACGAAGGAAGACAGCCCAACTGCCGGGGATTAAGCCATTCGCGGTCGCAGCAAACGATGATACCAGAGGAGGTTACGAACCATGAACAAGAAGATCCTGGTTGCCTATGCCACGAAATACGGCGCTACCGCCGAGATCGCCGAGGCGATTGGCCAAACCCTGGCCGAGGCAGGTCAGACGGTGGAGGTGCTGCCGGTGGAGCGCGTAGATGACCTCAGTCCCTACTCGGCCGTGGTGCTGGGCAGTGCGGTGTACGCGGGGAACTGGCGCAAAGAGGCTGTGGACTTCCTGGAAGAGCACGAGCAGGCGCTAACCGAACGGCTGGTCTGGTTCTTCTCCAGCGGCCCCACCGGGGAGGGCGACCCGGTCGAGCTGATGCACGGCTGGCGTTTCCCCGAGGCGCAGCTGTCTATCGCCGACCGTGTTGGACCAGGCGACATCGCCTTCTTTCATGGCAAGATTGACACAGACGAACTGAACCTAGGCGAGCGCCTGCTGGTGAAAGCCATCCGGGCGCAGGTTGGCGACTACCGCGATTGGCACGCCATCAGAGCCTGGGCCTCCGGCATTGCCCAGGCGCTATCTCAAGCCTGACGTGGCTGTACGTCGGTCCCCACATTGGTCGCGGCGTTACGAGAGTCGATATGAACGGAATTAGCCGTCTATTACAGGCCAGCATACGCCTTCGCGTCACTGATCTGCCTACGGCTACCTCTCGGCTTTGAAGCATGGTCCCCTTTTTGCTAGATTCAGACTGCGAGGGTGGCGCGGCAAGGATAGTGACTCTAGCAAAGGTGCAAGATGAGAGAGGGCACGTTTCATGATCCGGTCAACAACCGGGAACTGACCCTACGCTATGACGAGGCGCAAGAGGCGTACTGGATTAACGATACGCCTGTCGAGCGGAATCCTTACTGGGAACGGATCGAGAAGGAGGAGCACAACCGCGATAATATCGTCTTTATCGAACCAGGCGGGGACGAGGTAGGCACGCTCCATCATATTCCAAGGGTTGCATTCGAGGGCTTCAAAAGTCAAGGAAGCACTCCGTAGAAGTGAGTGCCGACGCGAACAGCGGTAGGGGCGCTCGCGACGAGGGACTCCGCGAGTTCCGAGGTTTTCTCTTGGTTTGATCGATCAAGCGCGGCCGGGCGGCTGGGACGGGCATTGCTCTCGAAGTACGTTCCGGTAACCGTCCCTGCGTCAGGGCGAAGGACCCCACCAGGTTCATCGCCAGCATCGCCTCGGAGCCGTCGTCTGTTTCTCAGCGGTCGTTGTACAGCCCCCCAACGTTGTTCACCAGAGTGTGGAGGCGGTCACTCTCCTCGTACAAGCGGTGCGCGAGCTGTTGATTGCCGCCAACGGTCGAGGCATCGGCACGCAGGAAGTACACATCACCGTGGCCGACGCTCGCGCGTAGCTGACGCTCCGCTTCCTGGCCTCGCCTCGCGTCGCGCCCCGTTATGTAGACCGCCGCCCCCATCCGGGCAAGCGCGCTCGCTGTATGAAAGCCGATACCCGAGGTAGCACCAGTGACGAGAGCAGTCCTTCCATCAAGCGAGCCGGACTTGGTCATGCGTTTCTCCTTTCTATCTAGTACAGAATCAAGCCCGCCATGAATGAATCTCCAATCTCCAGTCATGGCAGATGCGCGTAGCGCATGTGCCCGGCCACGCGTCTTCGCCCTCTACCTAACAATAGGGCTGCTCGGCGCTATCGTTGCCGGGTACATGACCCATTTAGCCTTGGGGTAAGCCATTCCCACGTTCAAATCCGTGCCTATTCACCGGGTGTGTTTCATTTGGGCTGGTGGGTATGCGGCCTCGAGCTGTCAGGTTTCGTACTCC